>NZ_JANUCR010000003.1 GCF_024807655.1 Methanococcus voltae
CTTACTTCTTCCAATAGTTCTGCTAACTTAGCTTTATCCATATCTAATGTTTTATTCAACTTAACTACGTTATCGGCCATTTCGTTGAATGATTCGCCTAATTCTTGTAATTCATCACCAGTTTTTACATTGGCTCTAACATTATGGTTTCCATTTGCAAATTCTTGCACATTAGTTTTTAAAGAAACCAATGGTCTTACAATTAATCTGTTTGTGAATAAGGCTAAAAGTAACGTCAAAAGGACGTTTAATATACCTATTATTAATATAGTAATCTGTATTTCCGAAATTATTTGCATTGTTAATTCTGCAGGTAATCCCACATACCAAGCTCCAATAATTTCATTTTTTGCATTTTTAATTGGTATTATTGTATCGTAATATACAATACCTGCAATTTCTTCTTTAAATGGTTCGCTATTCTCATTTAAAATCTTTTCATAATTTGAGTCAGGTATTGTTTTACCCATTAATGACTGAGTACTATCCTTACCTAATGCAACCCATTTATTGCCCATAATTAATTCGGCCATTTCGTGGGTATTTCGTTGTATTTTATCTAAAACATATGCATCTTTATTTAAAAAATCAATACCGACAATATAACCTTCTACTTTACCATTAGCTTTTAATGGTACTGCAGAAACGGCACAGAAAACTCCATCAACGCCAGAAATTAAAGATTCAGGGTCAATTTTGTTTGCAGTTTCGGTATTCATTATTTCGTATGACATATATTTACCAGAACTTACTGTTGAACCAATAAGTGAATTTAAATTTAATGATTCAGTTTTACCTTGTGAAGAAGATATTACATTCATATCCGCATCACAAAACGCTACATAATCAATATACTCCATTTTAGATTTATATTCTTTTGATTTGGCATATAATGCATTATAATCTTTATCTTCAATCGCACTTACCAAAGGTCCCTGATTTACGGGGGTAATTGCAGATTTTAAATTGGATAAATGTTCATTTGTAAGGCCATTAATGGCCACAACATCCTGATTAACGTCAGAAATCATTTGTTGGTCTAACTTCTCAGAAACCATATTGTTTGTAATTATACCTAAGGAGGCAAGGGGGATTAATGATGCCGCCAAAATTATAATTAATAGCTTCATATTTATTTTATTTAATCCCGGGATTTTCATAACTATCTCCTACTTAATTGCTATTTGAGTAATATCGATATTAAAAATAAGATACTTAACAAATAATTGCCCAGATTATCATAAAATATTGTAATTAGTAATATAACCCGTAATATGTCATATGTTGCCCTTAATATTTTTGTGGACGTTATATAGTCACAAATATAATATGGTTTTTAAAAGTATATATATTTATGTAAAAATATGGTCAATTAAACTTTATTTAATTTAATAACCATTGTTCCGACTAAATTTAATAAAAATATTGCCATATCCCCCTCAGCAATATGTTATAAACTTAAAATGTCGTTCAAATAAAATAATAATAAAATAATAATAAAATAATAATAAAATAATAAAAATAAAGATATTTATTGATTCGATTTACTAATTTTTTCGGGAAAACTAATTGCACCATATTTGCAAGCGTGTGAAACGCACCCAGTACAGTTTATTACACAATTATAGGGATATTTAACCACTACAGAATTGTTATTTTGTACATATACACCTTTTGGGCAAAAATTCACGCATTCATTACAATTCACGCATTTTTCATAATCTATTTTTGGATACCATTGAATATCTTTTCTTTTTATATTGTCATATTCAATATACTCTGTTTCTTTGATTAATTCATAAAATTCTTGGTAAATTGAAATATGGTATTCTCTTAAAGTCTTATAATTATTATTGTATGCTTCTTTCAGCTTCGGTAATTCTAAAACATCTGCAATTTTTTTAATTTCCATATTTAAAATCATTGATTCTTTCATTTTCTTTAAAAGTTCTTTTTTATGAATTTCGGTATTTTGTAGAATAGTATCACCAAATTTCTCAATATATTTATACCAACAATGTTAGATATTTAAAGTTATATTTATATATATTCAAGTTATATTTATACTGCATTTATATTTTTAACTACGTTATAGATAATTAATTACCTAACTAACCAAAATACCGATAAAAATTTTAAAATGGTGTAATAATGTTTGAATTTAATATAATGGACATTTTTCAGTCCATAATCGAAGCTATAAAATATACAATAAGTATAGCTTTAGTAGTACTTTCTTCAATGTTTATAATGAATTATTTGATAAATACGGGAGTTATGAAAAAATTAAGTGATTTTATATACCCTATTACAAAAAATTTAAAAATGAATCAACTATCGCTATACTCAATAATTACGTGTTTTTTTAGCCCAACGGTAGGTTATTCAATACTTGCAGAAGGTTTAAAAGATGAAAAACTAACTGAAAAGGAATTAATTGGTTCATCACTTGCAAATTCGTTTCCGTCCATATTTTCGCACATTTTCACATTTTTCATACCTGTTGCAATTCCCATATTAGGTTTTACAGGTGTATTGTACATAGTATTACGTTCAGGGGTTGCATTATTAAAAACAATTATTGGATTGGCTTATTTAGCAGTAGTTTCTAAGTCTGTTGACTTTACACCTAAAGAAAATGAAAAAAACAAAATAAAAGATAATATAAAGAAATCCTGGAATAGCACGCTTAGATTCTCAAAAAGAATGGTTCCAGTGATGTTTATTACAATGTTTATAGTTATATATTTCACAAAGTTGGGGGTATTTGAGTATTTAAAATTGTTAATTAATCCATTTACGTCCGTTTTGAACCTTGATTCAAATGTAGGGCTTATTATATTAACCGACCTTGTAAATGTACAAGCTGCAATGATTATGGGCGGTGGATTCTTAAAAGAAAGTATATTAAATCCCCGTGAGGTTTTGATTGGGTTAATGTTTGCAAATGTACTCTCATTATCTACAAGGTATGCAAAACACTCATTACCGATGCACATTTCAATTTTTGGGGCTAAATTAGGTACTAAAGTTGTAATGATAAATGCAATAATAACATTCATATTGGATATTCTCATAATTACGGGTTTGTTATTATGGCAAATCTAACTAAAATTAACTAATGGAATAAAGATAAATTAATAATGATAAATTAATATAAAATAATAAAAAAATAAAATAATAAAATAATATAAAATAATAAAATAATATAAAATAAATACGGATTACTAAAGGGGTATATATGGAATTTTTTGAAATTATATATTCATCGGCATACGGTTCTTTAAGGTATACGCTCGGAATATCCATCACAATTGTAATTACCGTATTTATAATGAATTACTTGATTAATGCAGGGTTAATGAAAAAAATAAGTGAGTATTTAAACCCTTTTACTAAAAAATTGGGGATAAATGAAATATTAACATATTCAATGCTCGTATGTTTTTTTGACCCTACGGTAGGGTATAGTTTATTAGCCGACGGAATAAAAGATAACAAAGTAAGTGAAAAAGAGGCCATAGGTACTGCTTTGGCTAATTCTTTTCCATCAAATGCATCAGAAATACTTACCTACTACATTGCGGTTGTAGTGCCACTATTGGGCATAGTTGGAATATATTATACAGTTATTAGGTTAGGAATATCCTTATTCAAAACTTTAGTCGGTTTAATTTACCTAAAAAAAGTTTCAAAGCCACGTGAAGACATTTTTAAATTTAAAAAAATCGATAGAAAAAAGAATGTTAAAACATCATTTGAAAAAACATTTTCACTTGTTAAGCGTATTGTACCCGTAATGTTTATTACGATGTTTATTGTAATGGTAATTTCCGAAATGGGATATTTAGACAATTATAACATATTTATGGAGCCATTCACTGAAATTATGGGCATAAGTCCGAGTGTAGGCATATTAGTAATCACTAACTTAGCTAACTTTTCAGCTTCATTAGTACTTGCATCAGAATTTTTGCAAAATGGCGTATTAAATGGAAAAGAAGTTTTAATTGGATTACTTTTTGCAAATGTAATAAGTTTTTCAACTAAATATGCAAGATATTCCTTACCTTTTAATATTTCAATTTTTGGGGCTAAATTGGGTACTAAAATAGTTATAATAAGCTCGATACTTGCATTTTTGGGCGATTTATTCGGAATATTGTTTTTATTATTCCTTTTATAATAAATAACATACTTAAAAATAGATAAAATTATATTTTATATATTCAATTTTTGAATATATTTTTGAATATATTTTTGAATATGTGAAATATATTTATTAGATATTGACGATTTTTTATGAAAATTAGGGGAATTTCTAACTTTTTTAGGGTCTTTAATCTTATTTTTGGATATTTTTGATAGATTATCGTTTATTTTATAATCCATTTGTTCATTTGAGTATTTTTTAATAACATTTGTCCCTAAACCCATATTAATTTTTTCTTTTTCATAATTAATTTTTTCAATTAATTTTTTATAATATAATACATCAATATAGACTAAATAACTTCTATTACTTAGTAATTTATTAATATTATCCAGTGCAATGTCATAATTTTTAAAATAAATACTGTATTTTATATCTTTTTCCAATTGTTCAATGTTTTTAAGTATAACAACCTTGTCATCTTGCTCTAATTTTCTAATAGATATTTCTTCAATTAATTTAATATATTCTTCAGATTTGGTAATTTCAAATAATTTTTTAGCATATTGAAGTGCTAAATCATAATTATTATTATCCAAATAATTTTGCATTTTCTGATAGTATACTTCATTTTCATAATAATTTTTAAATTCCGGCATAGTTTCTTCAAATTCTGAAATGTAGTATGTAATATATTCATCTAAATCGCTGTAATCGTATGCTTTTTCAAATATTTTTTGAATTCTTTTACGGCAAAGCTCATAATCTCCATTGTAATATGCAATAACTGCAAAATAAGTATTTGATATTAAATCATCTGGGCAATTTTCCACGATATTATTTAATACAGTCGTAGCTTTGGCGTAATTTTTGGATTTTATGAGTATTTTAGCTTTTTCTCGTAATAAACATACATTATCAGGGTCTTCGTCAAGCATTTCGTTAATATCCTGCAAATTATATAGGTATTCTATATCAGTTAAATTTCCAGTAATTTTGCATTTTTTAGTTTTTTTAGTTTTTTTAGTTTTTTTAAAGTTATTATTAAATTTATTAACAAATTCCATTAATCCTTTTTTATTATAGGGTATTTTAGATATATTAGAGATATTAGATATATTAGATATATTTTTTATATGGGTTATATCTTTTACATTTTGTAAATATTGTCCATTTCTTTGGTCAACGAGTCTAATATTATCACCCCCACTTAATTAAATATCTATAAATTGAAATATATATAATTATAGATAATTAGGATTAAATAATAATGTATAATCGAGAATAATTAAAAAACTGAATATATAACCACCATATAAATGATTAATGGATAATAGTTTACCTAAATACAAAATGTAAGTATAATTAATTACTAATTTAAAATTATATCTCTATATTTGTGTTGTTTTATTAACAATTATTTAAATGTACTTTAATTATATATACTTTGAAAAAAATAATATTAATTAGAATAGTATCTATCAATTATCATACAACCATTTAATGGATTGACAATTTAACAATATAACTATTTTTTAAAATTTTAAAAACCGATATTTTATAAAAGTACTGGTAATTATTTAAAAAATTCAATAACGCAATGCCAACAGTTTATTAAAAGTTTACTAATTAATCATAAATTAACGAGGGGATAATTTATGAAAAAATATCTGATAAGTTGCGTGATTTTTGCAATGATTTTCTCATTAATCCCATTTGCAACCGCAACCGATTATGAGTTAGTCGCAGGAAATGGAATGTATGATGCAGGGATGGTCACGATATCAAACGACAACACTTGGGTTTACGTTACGATAGCTACAGGCCCAGGCTGGTGTTTAAATGAAAGCCACGTGCAAATAGTAGGTGCAGAACCTACCTTGCCAAGTGAAGAATATGAAAAACAGAAAGATGTTCCAGACGAAGGCTGGTATGAATACATTACATTTACAGGAAATCCAGTACCTGGTCAGTTTGAATATCACAATTATCAGGAAGGAGTTAAAATTCACTACTACCAAATACCTATTTCAGAAATTTGGAACTATACCGAAGGGGAACCGGTAACAATTGCAGTTCACGCAGCAATTTGCGAGTGTGCACTTGATTACGAATGTATAACTGTATATGACTCTTGGGCAGTTGACTATGAAGATTACCAACCGGGTGAAAAAGGAAGTAATCCAGTAAGTAGATATAATCCAGATTACTGTTTAGGTGAAAGGGATTCAGACGGTGGATTGGACATGTTTACAAGTTTAGGGCGTGGAGGCTCTATTGTACTATTATTTAACAACTCAATATGCGATGGTCCAGGACCTGATTTAGAATTTTACGAAATCACAAACGGGCACAATCCTGGCTGGGATGAACATGTTCGATTAGAATTATACTATGACGGCGAATGGCATAACTCCACAAGTTTTGTAAATAATGAAGGGGATGCAATAGGTAGCCGTACATTTAGAAACAGCGTAGAATTAGATTTGCCTTACGGAAAATGCGCTGAAAAAGTAAGAGTAATTGATGAATCCACTGGAAGTAGTGGGTCTTACTTATACGATTACGATATCGATGCAGTTAGAGCAAACTATGAATGCGTACCAATTTATGGAGACCCTACTCATTGCGAAACTGCGTGGGGAGATGGTCAACAATTCTATGGTAGAAATTGGGCAATGTTCTTTAACTACACAATTGAACCATTAGGACCTTAAAAAAGGAATTTAAATTAAAAATACTTAAAATAAAATAATAAAATAATAAAATAAAAAAGAATAATTAAGATATAATAAATAAAAAAGAATAATTAAGATATAATAAATAAAATAAATAAAATTTCTATTTTTTTAATTTTACGGCAGTTCCATAGCATAAAAGTTCTGAAACTCCTTGCATAACTTGTGAAGTTTCAAATCTCATACAAACTACGGCGTCTGCACCCATTCTTTCGGCATCTGCTATCATTCTATCCATAGCTTGTTCACGAGAGCCCGCTATCATTTCGGTGTATTCTTGTATTTCACCACCCACGATATTTCTAAATCCTGCAACGATGTCTTTACCTATATTTTTAGCTCTTGCAGTGTTTCCTTTTGCAATTCCCAAAGTTTTTTCAATTTCATAGTCTGAAAATTTATTTTGCGTTGTAATTAGCATCAAATCACCATTAAATATGCAGTTAAATATTTATTAATTTTAGTTTTATTTTTATTTCTTATTTTTATTTCTTATTTTTTTATTTTATCGTATTTAGAATCATCTTTATTTTTATATCTATCCCAAATAACTTTTATTAAAAGTATAAACGCAATAAGTATTGCAAATACGTAAAAACCTATGATTACATACGTAAACTCATCACCAGTCATAGTATCCCCTAATTTTTACCATTATACTATTAATTATGTAATCTAAAGCATATAAATATAATTATTTGATATTAAATTAAAAAAATATAACTTATATATTTTTAAGATAATATCTCGCAAAACAACCTTTTGAATTAAATTTGGGAAGTTTAAAATTATTATTGAGGTCATTTACAGTTCCAAAGTACATATTATCGATTCCTTCAAGAGTTGGGCAAGCATAAATATTTCCCACTTCATTGACGTACAATAAATCACCAGAATTCAAATAACAGTATTTATTACTGTTTCCATTATTGTTTTTTCGATTTAAATTTTTTATAGAAATAGGATATTTTTTAGCACCCAATTTATTAATTAATTTTATAAAATCTTCATATTCCGGTTCAAAAATTCCATTATTATCAAATTCGTCTTTATTTTTAAGTTTTAAAAAATCAAAGCTAATGCTATGAACCTCCAAACTCAATAAATAGATTATTAACTCTTCGAGTATGGTTTCACACATATTTTTAGATGTAATCACCGATGTAATACCAAAATGAACACCGTTCTGTTTAAGCAATGTCATATTTTTTAAAACATCGATTTTACAAGGCTTTTCATTTGCATATACCCTAAATTCATTATTTAAATCATCTAAGCTAATTCCAAGCCCTATTTTAAATTTTTTTATGAATTCTATTATCTCAGAATTAATAATCGTACCATTTGTTTGGATTGCGAATTTTATATTATATTTTTTATTATTTAGTTTATTTAGTTTATTTATTTTATTTATTTTATTTTCTCTTTTATTTTCTCTTTTATTTTCATTTTTTATTTGTAAATTAAGATTATTACAATATTCAACAATCTTTTTAAGTAGTTCAAAATTTAAAAGAGGTTCTCCGCCGGTAAATTGTATTTTTAAATTATTGTCGATACTTAATAAGTAATCTATGGCTTTTTTGGCGGTTTCAAAATCCATATTTCTATTACTAATATCACCATCCAAATCAGACGATAAATTTGCATAACAGTATTTACACCGTAAATTGCAATTATTAGTAAGTTTTAAAATCAAATACTTCATAATTTCACTACCAAAAGTTATAATTAATTTTAAAATTAAAAGAAGGGATAAATATAGTTATTATTTAAATAATTTTATATTATATAAACTAAGGTTATTTATATAAACTAAGGTTATTTAAATTTACATACTTTCTTCAAGGTCCCCATCGATTTCCAAATATCTTTGTCTTAACTTTTCAAGAGTTTCATCGGAAGCATTCCACATATTTCTCGCATTTGCTTCAAATAAACGCTCGATAATATTTAACTCAGCATAAGGATTGTTTTCTTCGAAGAATTCTTGCATTTCCTCGTCAAATACGTAAGTTTTAGCTATTGTCTCATACATCCAATCATCTGCAATGTTTGAAGTGGCGTCCCACGCAAATGTGTTGTCTATCATTTTGGACATATCTCCGGCTCCTTTATAACCGTGTCTTTTCATCCCTTTAATCCATTTTGGATTCATAATTTTTGTTCTGAATATCTGTTTACATTCTTCTTTCAAATGTTTAGTTTCTAATTTGTTAGGGTTTGAGGAATCACCCACATAACTCCTTGGCTGCTTACCTGAGTAATGTGTGATTGCTGCAATTAAACCACCGTGGTAGCTGTTAAAGTCGTCCCCTTCAAGGATATCCCCTTCCTGGTTATCCTCGTTTTTAACAGTCGCTTGTATCCTCGAAAGCTGTCTTATAAATTCGTCTTTTGCAACTATCCCATAGCAGTCTCTTCCATATACATTACAACCCCATTCAACATAAACTTTACCCATATCTTCAACGGTTTCCCAGTTTTGCTCGGTGATTAATTCGGCAATTCCTGCGCCGTAAGTACCTGCCCTATCCCCAAAAATCCGATAAAGACTTGTTTTTTCAGCTTCAACTTCAGACATTCCGCCATTTATCTTTTCCGCCATTTCTTCCTTATAATGTTTCTTAATAAAGTTCATTTCGTCCGGTTCATCAAGTTTAGCAACAACTCTAATGGCGTCATCAATTAAATAGATGATTTGAGGGAATGTATCCCTTAATAAACCACTTATCCTAAGGGTTGTATCAATTCTCGGTCTTTTGAGCTCTTCGAGAGATATTACCTCCGTACCAATTACTTTTTTATTTTTCCAAACTGGTCTAACACCTAAAAGGTGCAATATCTCCGCTACATCGTCCCCTTTGGTTCGCATAGTAGGCGAACTCCAAAGTACAACACCTAAATATTCGGGATATTCCCCTTCTTCTGCAACGTATTTATCGATTAATTGATTTGCAAGTTTAATACCTAAATCATTTGCTGAAGTAGTTGGTATTTCTTCAGGGTTGCAAGAATAGAAGTTCCTACCTGTAGGTATACATCTTGTATCCCTTGTAGGGGCTCCTGCGATTCTTGGAGGTATGTATTCTCCCGCAATTCCTCGTACAGTATTTGTTAATTCATCACCTACTTTCATAAGATTTGTATGGATATCCGATACTATTGCCAATACTTCCTTTAATTCTTTTGTAAACGATATTTTATAGAGTATATTGTCAACATCTTCCGTATTGTTAATATTTTTATCTTCATTTATTTCAGGATTTTTACAGAATTCGTATAATTCATTTATCCTATTTTTATCAAAATTCAATTTTTCATACTCAAATAATAAATTACTTCCAATTTCATAAATTTTATCGATTATAAAATGATTTTTACCCTTATCTTCGTTTAATTCATCCCAATTATAACCTAAACTACTTGAAAGAATTTCCAAATATTGATATTGCCAACGAGTAATCATAAATAGCATATTATTTAATTTAGTATCATACAACGGTAAGCCCATTATATGTAAACCGTCATTAATTTGTCTTGTTTTTAAATCTTCCAAATAATTATGAATTTTTGTTAAAAAATCATCAAATTCTTCCTTAGAAAGACTATTTAAATAATTTATATAACTTTCATCATTTGAACCGGTTTCTTCTTCTTTATTCGTAGTTCTATCATTATTTTTTCTACCCGTGGTTTGAATATCGTCTAAACTCTTTGAATCCATCAAATCCTCATCGAGCTTTAATTCCCTTATCTTTTCGATAATTTCTTGCTTTAAAAATCCTTTTTTAGTACTCATATCTAAATCCAAATTAGAATCTTCCGCTGACATAGAACTCTTATTTTCAGTACCGTCTAATTCATAATATTCATCGATACTCCTCTCAAGAGTCATCAAATCATCGTAAATCTCAGATATGGTCATAGGAGGTATTAAATGCGTAATTATGGTAGCATAACCTCTTCTTTTGGCCTGCGTACCTTCTCCAGGATTATTTACGATATAAGGATATATATTAGGCAATTCCGAACAAACGTCTGGATAACAATCTTCCGAAAGTCCTAAACCTTTACCTGGCAACCATTCGAGAGTGCCGTGCTTACCGATATGCATAACCGCATCAGCCTTAAATACGTTTTTAACCCATTTATAATATGCTAAATAGTGATGGGGAGGTACAATATCTACAGAATGGTATAGGGCATCTTTATTATCACTATAACCTCTTTGAGGTTGTACGGAAATAAATATATTGCCCCCATCACCTTCTAAAATACCCGGAACAATTAATTTACCATCAAAATTCATAACTTCGCCAGGAATATCGCCCCAATCCCTAATAAGTTCGTTTTTAACTTTATCGGAAAGATTGTCGTACCATTCTTTATAATCTTCTCGACTAATTTTTCCAACGGCCTTTTTAATTTTATCTTCCGTCATATATCTTAAATCATTTGTAGCACATTCAAGCATTTGTTTAATTAATTCCGTTCCATTCTCGTAGTTTGTGTTTACTCGATAACCTGCTTTTTCCATAGTTTTTAAGATGTTTAATACACTTTCCGGACTATCTAATCCGTGAGCAGAAGCTATTTTATCATTTCTCGGAGGGTAATTATGGAAGATTATTGCAATTTTTTTATCACAATTTGGTTTCTTATTAAGTACAGAATATTTAAGCGTCATATCAACTATTTTATTTACCCTGTCTTTTATCGGGATATATTTCTTTATTTCAGTGTTTAATGTATTATAGCCCATCTTTTCAGAGCTCGATACTGGAAAATGAATAATACAACCATCAAATTCAGGCATTGCTACCCCTATAACTAAATCTATAGGGCTTAATCCAGCTATTGAGTCTTTCCATTCCTTATAACCATTTAATAGTACATTTGCTTGTATTATTGGTACATTTAAATTGGTTAAAAACTCTGCTTCGCCTTCGATTAAGTCGGTTCTTGTACCCATTGAAAGAGTAAACATACTTGTATTTAATAATGCATCAATTATAGAATCCCCGAATTTTTCAGTCTTATTTTTATAGAAATACTTTTCAAAGGTCTTTTCTATACCGATGCAACCCATTTCATTTTTTAAACTTGCATAAAATACCGGTACCGGAATTGCGCCCTTTTCAAACAACTTATTGCATAAAAATTCAATATGTTGCCTATTGTTTGATATGTAGAAATTTCTGTAAAAAATTACGCCTATTTTGGATTTATTTTGTATATCTTCTTCAGAATAATCATATTTTTCCATTAAATATTTGAAATAATCCTCGGTTTCTTCAAAATATGTATTGTCCCAAAATATGCCCTGCCAAGGTACAGATTTTGGTTTTTCAAAACTTAATTTTAAAATTGGATTTTCAATATTTTTATTGTCGGTATCTGCAAATTTTTGGGCAAGGTATAAAATTAAATTTTTATAATTTTCTACGCCATCCAAACCCAAATATTTGGATACTTCAAGTTTTACGTCGTTTGAAACCGTTATCGCTTCGTCAAGCTCAGGGTGATGCTCCCCAATAGTTGGAAGGGGTAAAAATGGAACATTATATTTTTTTAAACAGTCCCTAAAATCTTCAAATTGGGGAAATGAATCCTTTCCACCCATTAATTTAGTAAATACGATGTTTGCACGTTTTGAAAAGTTCTTGAATTCCTCGTATGTTTCTTCTTCGCACTTGTAAGGAAGAACTTTAAACTCTAAATAATCCCCTAAATTTTTATTATCGTTATTATCGTTATTATCGTTATTATTTTTATTGAATATATTGTCCGTTATTTGAGTTAAAGCCTCTATAAAAATAGCATCATCACTATCTGTCGTCGATACAAAGCCGATTTTTATCATAAATTCACCAAATTTTGATTTTCTACATATAAATCATTTATTAACAAATTCAAAATACACCATATAATCTTATGAGGTATGACTAAAAATTAATTAAAAATTAAATTCAACATATTTTTTATAAATATATCTTAAATATTATTAAAACTATCTTTAATAAGATAATAGATTTAATGTATTTCTATAATATATAGTTTTTTAAAAATTTTGATGCAAATGTAAAATGATATATATCACATCAGATAATCTAAAAAGTGCTAATATTAATAAAATAAACTTTCAAAAATATAAAATAAAATTTAATAAATTTAGCAAATCTAATGAAAAATTATAAAAAATTATAAAAATGGTATATTATGTGTAAAACCAATTTAAACGATGAAAATGTAAATAGTACAACTGATACAAAAAATAGTGTAAAACAAGATATTTTAATGTATACACTTCGAGACCATCTTTTTAACGGAATTAGGCAACATTCAAACTGGCAATACCATAAATATGGTATAAACTGCAAACTTTCGGGCTCACTAAATACTGCTGTTGAACTTGAAAATTCAAAAGTAATAGTGCACGGATGTTCCCATTGTGCTTTTAATCAACGATTATCCCCTCGAACTATGTATGACCCGGCTTATGACGTTGAATGTACGAATATGACTGAAAAAGACGTAATATACGGGGGAGAAGAAAAATTACGTGCTAAAATAATAGAGGTCTATGAAAAATATCACCCTAAAATAATTACAGTATTGCCTTCTTGCGTACCTGGTTTGATTATGGACGACATTACCGGCGTTATTACTACATTAAACGACGAAGGTATACTAAAAGATTGCAAATTAGTACACGTGGCTTCAGAAGGCTTTTCTCACCGTGCAAAAAACGCTTTTGAAAGAGTTATGAAAGATTACACCAAAGCGTGGAAAAACCCAAAAGACGTGCCTAATTATGAAATAAGGGGCTGTGGAAAACAAGAAGCGCTTTATTCATTTTTTAAGCAACTTTATGGTCGAGATGAAGAGGAAAAAATAGAAACAGTAGCAAAAATAGAAACAGCCGAAAACTTTAAAACAGATGCTGATACTAACAATACAGATTCTTTCAAAGTCGTAAATATTGAATCCATAGGTTTACAGGGTTTTGTAAACAAATTAGAAGTTGAAAATATATCTAAAATTCTAAAAAAGGCTTCAATAGACGTAAATTTAATACCTACTAATTTAGAACATTGTAATAATGCAAGCAAAGCTGATTTAAACGTTGTAATGGGCAATATACGATGGGCAGAGCGTATGAAACAGGAATTTGGCATAAATTACGTTAAAAAATGGTTTTACCATTATGGAATCGATGGTACTGAACAATTTTTCAACGAAATATTTGAAAATGTAGGATTAAGCGATGAAAAATTAGAAAATGCTAAAAAAATTGTTAGTGATGAAAAAGAAAAAGCAGTGTTAAAATTAAAAGAATATTCTGAATTCTTGGGTAAATATGATTATGCTGTTTATACGTCAGGATTTTTCACTACGCCGTATATTTTAAAAATATATTTGGAAGATTACGGTTTACCGATTAAATATGTGTTATTAGATACCAAATCACTTAAAAATCTTAATATATCCGATGAAACAATCGACGAAACTGTGGAAAGTATTCAAAAATTGTTTAAAGAATGGAATTACGATATAAAAATAATATTAGACCCTGAAATCGATGAATTAAACGATATTGCTAAAAATGTAGATTACATATTAGGCGATAGACATTTACCATATATTGAAAATATTCCAATAATCAATTTACACCTTGTTTCGTCATTCCTATACCGTTCAAGCTTTGATTTGTTAACAGAATTTTCTAAATACATGGTGCGTAAAATTAAAATTAAACAAAACTCTAAATACCAAATTGATAATTCAAAATTGATAATTTCCAAATTTGAGTATGATAAAGTCCATTACCCACTTTTAGACGAAGAAATACCTCGAAACTCTATGAAGATATGGAGAGAAATTTGGGCAATAAAATCAGAATAATAAATTAGATTAAACTAATTAAATAACTAAAAATTTAATAATTGGTGAAAAAATGGACGCAGGCAAATATTTTGGAACTTTTAGAGCTTGCTACGGGATTAAAGACGCCATAATACTAAATCACGCCCCCGTAGGTTGTAATTGGGGTACTATGATATATGGGACATCTCAAAATTTAAATGATTTAAGAATGTCCTCAAGTATTATGCACGAGCAAGAAATCGTTTTCGGTGGCGAAAATACGCTAAAAGAAACTTTAATTTCGATGGACAGTAATTATGACAGCGTTAAAAACCCCTTATTAGTATTGTTAGTTGGAGATATTCCTTCAATAATAGGGGACGATGTAAGCGGTATTATAGAAGATTTAGACATTGAAAAGGACCATATTGTAATTAATGCGGAAGCTTTTAAAGGCGATGCTAAAAAAGGCTACGAAGATGGACTTTTAAATCTATATTCCTTAATTCCAAAGAATTTTGATAAAGAAGTTAAAGATAATAATAATACTAATAATAATACGAATAATAATACGAATAATAATACGAATAATAATACGAATAATAATACGAATAATAATACGAATAATACTAATAACAAATCTACAAATTTAATAAATTTAATTGGCGTTTCTATTGACGATTACAAAATAGAAGCAGATTTAAAGGAAATTAAGAGAATTTTAAAAGAATTTAATATCGAAATCAACTGTGTAATCTCAAATTGTACATATTCTGAATTTTTAAATTCTCCTAACGCTGATTTAAACGTTGTAATTGGTCAAGGTTTTGAATTTGCAAAAATTATGCAGAAAGAACACGATATCGATTATATTTCAGTGAATTACCCCTATGGAATTGAAGGAACTAAAAAATTCTTAAAATCAATTATTTCAAAATTCGAAAATAATGCCTATTTCGATGAAAAAGCCTTTGAATTGAAATATGATAGCCTTGTGGATTACGAACCTTACAAAAAAGTATCAGTGTATATGAACGGTCTTTATTCTGTTCCTGTGTCTGTTATTGGAGACCATAAAGCTGAATCAATGGCCGAATTTTTAAGTCAAGAATTGGGTATGGATATGGAAATAGTTGCAAATTATGGTGATGACTATAAACAAGCAGTTTTATCGTCATACAGTACGATGATTTTCGGCAGTAGCTTTGAAAAAGGTCTTTCTATCGATTTAGACGTGCCATTGATACGATATACATATCCTGTATTTGACAACGTTTCATTATGCGATAATATACCTTATGCAGGAATAAATGGAGCTTTATGCTTGGTAGAAGATATATTAAACGCTGCTTTAAGTCGATGTGGTAAATTCGAATTTAAAATGTAATGATAATAGTATATTAGTAATACCACTAATAAAAATAATAAAAATAATATTAAAATATTTAATTTAAAATTTTGAAAAAACAAATTTTTTAAATGTGGAAGGTGTGAAGATGCATTATCAAAACATAACTGATGACAGCGTTAAAATCGAAGAATTATTTAAAAAAGATGATTGGGTGGCTAAAAGAGTCAAACATACTATGGAAATCAAAGATGAGAGTGAAAAAACCAAAACTTTAGTTGTAGAGTTCGAAACCCCTCGAAAAGTTCTATCAACTAACGAAGGAATGGTTAAAGTTGATTACGTGGGTAATAACTCAATTCCCGTACCATTCTGGGATAAAGTACATTCATACAAGGATTATAGAAAACAAATCTTTGAAAAAATTGCAATACCTCAAGAAAAAATTGCATTATTGGGTACTGGGGCAAATATGGATAATTTATCGATACATTATGAAGAATTCGATGAATATTATGTTGTTGCACTTTCTACTGCGGGAGCATTGAATAATGCCATAAGACTTGGTGATGAAAAAGCTGATTACATTGAAAAAGATTTCGAAACATACTACATAAAAGAAGACGGTACAATCGCTAAAAAAGAAAAAGTTGGCACAGTAAATATTATTGTAATTACAAACGCTAATTTGACTGAAGGGGCTATGGCAAAAGCTATTATCACAATTACAGAAGCTAAAACCAATGTATTCTTAGATTTAGGTGTTAAAAGTACAAAACATCCCGAATTACAATCCACAGGAACAGGTACTGATAGCGTAATTGTAGTCGGCGGAAACGGTCCAAAAGTTGGCTATACTGGAGGACATACAAAATTAGGTGAAATGATAGCGAAATGTGTAAAAAGAAGCGTTAGAGAAGCTATGATTATACAAGACGAGTTAAATTTTGAATATGAAGAATAAAATATGAAGATATTCTCATATAACCGAATAAACTAATTTAAAATAATATAAATTATGAAAAAAATATTTTATTTTTATCTTTATCTTTATATTTATTTTTACTTTTATTTTTACTTTTATTTTTACTTTTATTTTATTATTATTATTATTATTATTTTTTAACTATTGAATTAATAATTTCTTTTCACCACGTACGACTAAATATAATACGATAATACCTCCGATAATATCTAATACAGAGCCTATTGGTAAGATAGTCAATGAATTTGTATTTGTTAGCAATGCTATAGGTATATAATATTTCAAAGATATGATATAACAAACCAACATCAGAATTGCGCCAATTAACATACTTGCAGGTAATAAATACCTATTATCTGACGTTTTTATGACAGGTCTTGCCAAATAAGGGGCTGCAATACCTACAAAAGCCATTAAACCAACCATTGGAATAATTAAACCAACTACGAACGAAGTAATAAGTAAAATTTTAATTCTAATCTGTTTTATATTTGCACCAAAACTTTTAGCGTAATTTTCACCGAATAGTAGGGCATTGAGCGGTTTTATTAAGTAAATAGCTACTATTATAAATATAATCATTGCAAAAGTCATTGGATATATATTATCTAACGTTAATTTAGATACTTCACCAATTGAAAAGCCATAGTATTGTTTAATAGATTCTATTGTGGCATTACTTACCAAATAAGACGTTAATCCTGAAAACATATAACTTGCAAGAAGTGATATTATAATTATACTGTTTGACTCGTTTGATTTATGTGCAATAGCTATTAATAGCATCGTAGATATTAACCCGCCTATCCAACCCGCCACTAAAGTTTCATAACCTACAATAGATTTAAAAAACTCTGAAAACGAATTAACAAAGATAACTAACGAAACCATTAGCAAAACTCCGCTTGATATACCTGTGGTGTAGGGAGAAGCTAATAAGTTTCTAAATAATACTTGCAACATTAAACCACTACCTGCTAACGCCATACCGACTAATACTGCACCAAAAACTTTTGGAAATCTTATTTCTTTTATGATTATATCTTTGTATACTTCACCACTGGTTTGGTGAACTATTACCGAAGTAATATCATTTATTGATACAGATTCCGCATTTCCTCCGAAATAAATGGAAATTATAAACAATACAATACATAATATTAATAACAATAATAATATAGAATATTTATAAGATTTTCTCTTAAATAGGGATTCTAAATTATTGTTTATTTTTTCTTTTAAATTAATTTTTGACTTTTTGCACATTGTTTCACCAATATGTTAATGTATGTTAATAATAGGGCAATAATTTAGTATTAATTATTTATTTTAGCAATTATTCGATTTATTAATTAGTAATGTTTTCTAATTAGTAATACTTTCTACATTGTAAAATTTTTAGATTTTGTGTACATATATATCGCAATAGGGGCGCCCATAATTGATAATGGACATAATAATGGCAAAGCGTTTGCATTTTCTGGTAAGACTACACCAGGACGGGTTAATATATCTGCAATTGTTAAAAATATCGGACCTAATAATAAGGATAAAGGTATTAATTCGTTGTGTTTAGCAGATTTATTAATCATTCTGGCAAGTATTGGGCAAAACATACCTATAAAAGCTATAGGTCCAGTAAAAGCCACAACTGTAGCTGTTAATATAGAAGATATTATTAATAATTTCCTTTTAAACGTTTTTAGATTAATTCCTATGCTAACGGCATAATTGTCTCCCAAAACGTTTGCATCCATATTTTTTGAAAGAGCAATTACCGAAAATATCATAAATGGGACGATTATAAGTGCCATTGCACCCACCTGATTCCAATAGAGATTGTTAACTGCACCCATACCCCAACTAATAAGTCCGTGTAGTTTTTCACCATCTCCGCCTAATATATCCCCAGTATATACTAAAATGCTCGTAAAACCTGATGCTAAAGCACTTACCATAATTCCCGAAATTAATAGGGTGGATATCTGCCTCGTTATTTTGGCAATGGCCGTAATTAACATCATAACCAACATAGTGCCCGCATAAGCAAATAAAACAATTCCAAACGACGATGTGCCAATTGTAGATGTCATTACCAACGTTAATAACCCATAAACTACAACACCCAACATTGCACCGCTTGAAGCACCCATTAAGTAAGGGTCTGCTAAAGGGTTTCTGAAATAACTTTGCATTAATATTCCTGCTAAAGATATACCCATACCTGCCAATAAAGCACCTAAAGTCCTTGTAGCCCTCATTTTAGCAAGTAATAAATCCATAGAGTGGTTTCCAGTAGTTCCATTTAAGATGTACGTGAGAATATCGGAAATAGAGATAGGCGTAGTACCAAGCATTAAACTTAACAAAATAACAGAAAACAATATGAAACTAAGTAAAATACATAACTTTGTAAATCTTTTCAATTTTTCACCGAATAATAATCCTATATGTCGTAAATATTGTAAGTATTGTAAATATCGTAAATATCGTAAATTCCTAAAAATTAATAATTCAAATATTTAATACATTATTTATTAATTATTCTATTAAAATTTAATACTTTAAAGTTTAATTTATAACTTATAGTATTGTAATAATATAATTTTTTTCAAAAACTTCAGTTCTAAAAACATAAATTTATATATTTAGAAAATAAATAAAGTTTTGTTTAAATATATTAAAAATAACTATAATATATAATAGGATAGTTGTTATACTTGTATATATAATTATCCAAAATAATTGATATAATGGGATAAATATACAGTAAATACGACAAAACTACGATAAATGTAATTTAATATTAGAATAATGCTTAAAAATTAAAAATTAAATATTAAATATTAAATATTAATCGATAAAAATTCCGATATTAAATAAAAAGGTGATTACTTTGAATATGAATTTAAAAGCCAAAATTGGGCTTTTAATGTTATTCGTGCTTATGATAATCCCATCTGCTTTTGCAACGGGTAATTATGATTATAGGCTCGGGGATATTAACGAAGACGGTAAAATATCTGTTTCAGATGTTGTTTACTTATTTAACAACAGAGATTTAGATATTGAAGATGCAGACGTTAACGCAGATAATAAAATATCTGTTTCAGATGTAGTTTATTTGTTCAATTACTACGATGAAATGAGTGAATCAATTACTCACTCAGTAAATATGGATTTAAAATACTACGATGCTGAAGGCTACGAAGTAAATCCGTACAATGGTGAAGAATACGAATACAAAATATTAACCGACTCAACCGGTAAAAAAATATTATTAAAGCACGCCGAACAATCAGAACCTACGGGTGGCAATTGGGATTCAAAATATGAAACATGTGTGGATATCCCAGTAACCAAAGTATTGGTAATGAGTTCGACACAAATAGCTTTAATGAACCCTTTAAATGATGATGGAAGTGTTTTCGACTCAGTTAAAGGTATCACCTATGGTGGTGGATACGCTTGGTATTACCCTGACATTGAGACAGGTCTCGACGATGGTACAATCGTGGACTTAGGTAGTTCAAGTGCTCCGGTAGAAGACAGAATTACTGCTTTAAGTGATTCAGACTTATCATTTGTATACCCCGACTCCTGGAGTGGGGACGCATTTGCAAATACTTGCGATAGAGCAGGTGTTTTACCAGTTTCCGATGCGGAATACCTCGAACAAACATTCTTGGGTAGATGTGAATGGGCAAAAATGTTCGCAGCATTCTACGATAAAGAAGAAATAGCTTCAAAATACTTTAATGAACAAGAGAAAAAATCATTAAATGTAAAAAGAATCACACAGACTGCTGATTCAGTACCTACAGTAGCCTGGGGTAGTAGGACAGCTTACGGTACATACGTACCTAACGCACAGAGCTACGTTGTAAAAGGTCTTGTACAGGACTGTAATGTTCAATATACCTTCTTAGACCAAACAGGTACCGGAAGTTCGTCTGTTGATTATGAAACATTCTTCGACAGAAATAAAAACGCAGATGTATGGATTGTTTCGTCATCAGCTGGTTATTTAACCGAATTCAAAACATTGAATACAGGATTATCAGAATACAAAGCTTACCAAAACGATAAAATATTCTGTTTCTCAGATTCATTCTATCAGACTGGTTTAGAAAAAACGGACAAAGTTCTTGAAGATTTAGCGATAGTTTCACACCCTGACCTTTATGAGGGTAAAACAACTGAATTTATCTTGCACTTTGACCCAGAAACAAGCAGTGCATCGCCATACACTGCATAATCAATGTAATAATCGAAATAAACGTATAATAAATAGAGCTAATATACTAAGCAGATATTAATACGGGTAATTATATACTATAAAATAAATATTTTCTTTTTTTTTAATTTTTAAAACCAATTTATCGCTTAAAACATAATTAAACTCCATACTAATCTAAAAAATAGTATAATAAAATAAGATAAAATAAGATAAAATAATAATTAATAAAATAATAATTAATAAAATAATATAATATAATATAAAATATAAAATTAAGATAATAAAATTAAGATAATAATTTTTTTAACTCTGAAACACTTTTATCAATTTCTTCAATGTTATTTAACCGTCTACTTTGGACTTCTACCATTTTTATACAATTTAAATCTTTTAAAGCTTTTTTGTAATTTTCGAAAGGTATTTTACCATCACCTAAATTCAAATGTTCATCAAAATCGCCGTTATTATCGTGAATATGAACGTGTTTTATACGGTTAAATACTTTCTTTTCCCGCAAAAATTCATCAATGTTGTTATTTAGGTAAGAATGCCCCATATCAAAGGTAATTCCAATATCTCCAAAACTATCAATAACATTCATATCTGGCGTTTTAAACAACATCATATCATAATTTGGCATATTTTCAATAGTGAGCTGTACAGAATGCTCTTGTTGAAGTTTATTCATATCTTCCACAGTTTTTAAGAATGATTCAACCGCCTTAGGTCGCATACTGTCAAAAACATTATAACCGGGGTGCAAAACAATAACTTTTGCATTTGTATTGTCTGCTATTTTTACAAGTTGTTCAATGATATTTACATTTACTTTTCTTAAATTTTCATATTTTGAAGCAAGATTCATATCTTCTAATGGGCAGTGGATAGTATATTTTAAATTGTATGATAAAGGAGTTTCTGGGTTATTAAAAACTCCTATATCACTATCACTTACTAATTCTACATAATTTACCCTTTTTTCGAGAAATTCCAGTGCTTCGTCTAAACTATACTTTGTTTCGTGGAATAAACTCGAAGATATTCCTATCACAATTACACCCCATTAGTAATTAATTTTAGAGTTAATATATTTATTAATTTATTAATTTAATTAATTTATTAATTTAATTAATTTAATTAATTTACGGAAGATATTGTATTTAATATATCATCATCGGTTAAATTATCAATATTATAATAATCTATACCATATTTCTTAGCAATATTTTCACCGATACCAATTTTTACAAAGGATTTCTTTTCAGTGTCTATAAATATTGTTCTAATATTTTTTTCAAGCAATTTTTCAACGATTTCGCAAATTTCAACAAAATAATTTTTGTTAATATTTACATTTGGTTTAAAATCGCTAATCATCACTAATATGGGTATCATATTTGGATTTTTACGCATTTCTATCTCAAATGTTTCATAAGCCTTAGTAAACGCATCGTAAAGTGGTGTCCTACCGCCTGTTTTTAAACCTACGAGGTTAGCCTCTGCAAGTTCCACTGATGAAGTAAATGGAACTACAAGCTCTGCTTTATCTTTTCTAAAAGCTACCATTGATACTTTATCTCTGTTTTGATAAGCGTCCATCAATAAGGAAACTACTGCACCTTTTGAAGCTTCCATACGCTTTAAAACTCCCATTGAGCCACTTGCATCCACTCCAAACATTATGTGGGTAGAAATATTTTTCTTTTTAACCTTATATTTCATATCTTCCGATTCAATATATAGCGATAAATTTTTATTACTGTTTTCTCGTCGGAATTTTTGAAATGGTGCTGATGCTTTGATTGTAGCATCAAAAGCGATGTCGTTATTTGAATTTGACTTGTATTTTACATAGCTACCTTTAGAACTATAACTACTTACACGTTTACCGCTTGAATATCTTTCTATTCTATCATTTAATTTAATATCCAATATTTTTGGATTAATTTTGCCTGAAACTCCGAATTGTTCTTCAAAATCGTTATTTTTAGTATTCTGATTATTTTTATCCTTATTATCTTCGCTATTATTTTCGTTATCATCTTCATTATCGTTTTCATTATTTTCTTCAATATCTTGATTTTGAGGAATTTCATAAGTATTTTCTTCTTCTAAATTTTCATTATTGTTATCGTTTTCAGTATTATTGTCTTCATCACTCTCAGAGTCATTTTCTTCAGTTTCAGGCTCATCTAATTTTTTGAATCATCTTCATTATTATTGTCATTATCGTTATTATCGTTTTCATTTTCAAATTCATCGAAAAATTGCTCTAACTTTTCATTGTTTAAGGTAGGTGGGTCGAATGGTTTTCTTCTCATTCTGTGAGGTAAAGCAAGCTCACAAGCTTCTTTTATATCATCAATAACGACGTAATCACGTTGATTTAGTGCTGCAATTGTTTTTGCGGTTCTCGCTACTGTAATATCTGCCCTATTAGTTGGTATATTCATTTCGATACATATCTGAGATATAAACTCAAGCAAATCATTTTCAATTTTAACCGTTGGTAAAATCTTTCTTGCATTGCTAATTTGTTCCATTAATACGTTTTGTTCAATGGAATATTCTTCCAAAACAATTTCGGGGTTTAAATTGAACTCTTCAACCTTTTTAATTACATTTACTCTCTTCTTAACGTCCATTAATCCATCTACGTTAACCATTAATCCAAATCTATCCAATATTTGAGGTCTTAATTCCCCCTCCTCAGGGTTCATAGTACCCACCAATATAAATTTAGATGGGTGCCTAATGTTTATACCTTCTCTTTCGATAGTATTCCAACCCATAGCTGCGGCGTCGAGTAAAATATCTACAATATGGTCATCTAATAAGTTTACTTCGTCTAAATATAATATATTTCTATTTGCATCTGCTAAAATACCTTTATCAAGTGATTTGATGCCTTCCTTAATCGCTTTTTCTATGTCGATTGTACCAATTACTCTATCTTCAGTACTACCTATAGGTAAGGTAACGACCTTCATTTCTTTAAAAACTGTTTTATAGGGTTTGTTCTTTGATAAACATTCATCGCACATATTTCCTTTAGGGTCACAGTTAAAAAGACAGCTGTCCATAACTTCTATTTGTGGTAATATATCGGTTAAAGACCTAACTGTTGTAGACTTTGCAGTCCCTTTTTCACCCCTTATTAAAACGCCACCTATTGAGGGATTTATAGCGTTTAAAAGTAGTGCTTTCTTCATTTCTTCTTGTCCTTCTATTGCAGTGAATGGGAAATGGAAATTCTTGGCCATTGCATTCTCCTCCATACTCCATAATTATGGTAATTAGGTAATTAAGTAATTAGGGTATATTGCTAATTATAATGGTAATTATTATACTAATTGCATTACATATTATATAAATTTAACATAAATTTAATAAAAATAAAATTTTCTTTAATAAAAATTATTTAAAATAAAATAGTGTTGAAAATATCAACCATAGAATAGAATGCAATAAAAAATAAAAATAAAAATAAAAATAATGTATTAAAACTAAAATAAAAGAAATTCAAAATTTTAACTTATTGTACTTGTTGTAAATTACCGTTTAAAAATTCTTTTAAACTGTTTTCTACGTCCAAATCGTTTGCTCTGTATAATGCTGTTTTTCCAGCTAATGAAGTTATACTTCTTTGACCCATGTTAATAAATAAAACAGCATCAGGATTTTCAGCCAACAAAGTTTGTACGGTACTACCGTGTCCAGAATGTGAACCATCACCGCAAGGGTTATTTTCTAATTTTTTAGAACCTATTACTTCATTGTTTTCGTTAATTTCGTAAATAATAAAGTATTCTGATTTTCCGAAGTGTTCTGAAACTTTTTCGTTAATGATAGGTATAGCTAATTTCATTTTTTCACCGAATATATAAAATTATATCTAATTTTTAAATTATGTATAAATTATATATAAATTATATTTGATATCATATATTTAAATGTCATTTAATTATTAAATCGTTTAAATTTTGGTATTACTTTGTTAATAAAATATAATATGCGACAATAATATTTAGATAATCACATACTTAAAAGTTAGGGATTTAATTTAAAATTGTCCCCTACCTTGACCTCTACCCATTCCTCTGCCTGCGCCCATTCCTCTGCCAGCTCTGTTAAAACCACGACCTAAACCGCAACCTCTTCCAAAACCTACATTATTAGCAAAGCCTGCACCTACGCCTGCTCCAGCACCAACATTTCCCCTACCATAAAAGCCTCTTGCATCAATTACTTCATTGTTATCGATGTTATCGATGTTATCCACGTTTTCAGTACCTTCAGCACCTTTATTTTCAACGTTGGTAGTTTCAGTATTCATATTTAAATTGTATCTTTCTTTTATTTCATTGAGGGACATACCCATTGCGAGTAATCTCCTAATTCCTAAGCCTCTTTTTGATGGCTCGATACCTAATTTATCACATATACAGTTTCTATGTAATCTAAAGTCCATTTTTTCACCAATTTAGTGTTATTATGTTTATATTCATATTCTTACATTATTTTTAATGTATTTTGTACAGATTGGTATTGAATAATATCTAATAATTATTTTGCACATATGTGCAAAATATAATATGTTGGTCATCACTTATATATTTTACTATAATATCTTAATATCAAAAAATAAAAAAATTTAGGAGATTTTAAAATATTTAAAGACGATTAATTAGCCAAAATAAATTTATTGAATTAATGAATAAATAAATAATAAATAAATAATAAATAATAAATAAATAATAAATAAATAATGATTAATTATTTAATTTAAGAGATAATTCATTCCATATTTGGATTATAGACCGACCTGCTTCACTATTTTCATATTTTACGACAGGTATCTCATTTTGTATTGCATCACTAACTGATTTGTCAAAAGGAATTTTACCAACAACTTCCAAATCAAAATTAAAGTCTTTATCTGATTCTTTAATTTTTTTAACGTAATTCTCTATTTCAAGTGTTTTATCAGTATTTAAATCGTATTTATTGATAATTACATAACAAGGCATATTGAAAAATTTAATTAATTCCACGACTCTTTGTAAATCGCTTAAACCTGATTGAGTTGGCTCTGTAATGACAAGGGCATAATCACAGCCCGTTAATGAAGCAATTACGACACAGCCAATTCCAGGTGAACCGTCAATTAATAAATACGGGAATTCTTCATTTTTTTCGTTAGTTGCACTTTTTTCATTTTCATTTTCATTTGATTGCAATTTCTGACCTTCTGCCATTTTTCTGACTTCAGTCACAACTTTACCCGCACCTTCAGCACCTATTTTTAAGTTAGCGTATGATAAATACCCATTTTCAATTTTAGCACTGTTTATATGACCTGTTAATTCGTCTTCCATTGTTATGGCATCTACGGGGCATATATATTCACAAAGTCCACAGCCTTCACAAGATAAATCATCAATTACAACGTTTTCATCTTTATCCAATAATATTGCATCAAATCTACATTTTTCATAGCATAATTTACAGTTTGTGCATAAATCTTGATTTAATACTGCACATTTTACGCCATAATATTCTTTTTGTTCTATTAATTCGTGTTTAAACATTAAATGAAGATTAGGTGCTTCAACATCACAATCTGCAATGTTTAATTTAGAAGATTCACCCATAAGGCTTGCAAATGATGAAGAAATTGTCGTTTTACCAGTTCCACCTTTTCCGCTTAAAACTACTATTTTTTTCATAAATTTAACCTCCTTTTGAGGTTTGAAAATATTAAATCAATATTTTCAGTAAATAAATTTTCATTATTTACATCAACTAAAAGATTTCCTTTTGAATAATTTTTCGCAATTTCTTTTGAAAAAGGAATTTTACCCATAATTTCAATGTTTTCTTCATTGCAATAATCTTCGATTATACTGTCATATTCATTTGATTTGTTTATTACTACTGCGTAAGGTATGCTTAAGTAATCCAAAACACTTACAGCGATTTTTAAGTCGTGTAAACCGAATTTTGTAGGTTCAGTAATTAATAATGAAAAATCAGAACCTTTTACAGTACTTAATACGGTACAAGAGCTTCCAGGCGGTGCATCTAAAATATGTATAACAGGATTGCCATCAATTTCTTTGATTAAATCCATTTGTTTTTTCATCTTTTTTATTATTGGAACACCCGTAGGTTCTTGAATGCTTAAAAAACCACTTGTAGCTTGTATTTTTGCTTTTTCAGAATAACCTTTTTTGATTTGTCCGATTGGTCTCGTAATTTCACTAATTGCATTTACTGGACATACTTCATAACAGAGTCCACAATCGTGGCATAATTTTTCAAAGACTAGTGCACTATTTTTTGTAATTGCCAATGCGTTAAAATTACAATATTTTGCACAATCTCCGCATTTTGTACATAAGTTTTCGTCTATTTTTGGCACTTTTGATAATACTTCTTCAGTTTTTGCAATTTCAGGGTTTAAAAATATAAAACCGTTTGGCTCTTCAACGTCAAAGTCCCAATAATGCACCGAATAATCATTTAAAGCCATATAATAACTTAAATTAGTGGAAACGGTAGTTTTACCAGTTCCACCTTTTCCACTTAATATTGAAATTTTCATAATTCCCCCGTAATTCGTTATTAATTTATTATTAATCTATTATTAATCTATTATTAATTTATTATTAATTTATTATTAATCTATTATTAATTAAAAAATTAGTAATATTCATTTTTTTAAGGTATTATTTCATTCCTTGGTGTGGCATACCTGCTTTTGTTATTTCCACCAATTCATTTGCTTCAAATTTATTGATGTTTTCAATCACTGTGCTTTCAGTACCTTTTAATACATTAATACCTTCTGATTCGAGAACTGCTTTTGCATTAGGTCCAATATTTCCGCTGATTAAAACTTTTGCCTTATTTTGGATTATTAACTGTGCTGAACCGATACCTGCACCGTGTGCGGATGATGTGTTTGTGTTGTCTATTGCTTCAAATTCCTTGCTTTCTGTATCGTAGATTATAAAGTATGGGCTTCTTCCGAATCTTTGTTCAAAGTTGCTATTTAATTCTTTTCCAGTGCTTGTAATACATATTTTCATAATTTCACTCTCATTAATTTTTTAATTTTTTACTTTTTTATTTGTTATTTAACGTATATTTATTTCGTATTTTAATTTGTAAATTGTAATATATATAATTATGCACATATGTGTAAAATAATTATTGATGCCATACATTAATTAGTTTATAATATATTATAAAATATATTATAAACTATATACTCGAGTGTATTTTTCAATCCATCAATGATATAAATTTTAAAAAAAAAATATTATTAGGTTTATTGATTAAATTATATGTATAAATCAATAACCGGTTTTTGAGTAATTAACTACTTTTCTAATTAAATTAACCATATTTAATTTATTAATTCAATAAATGATTAACTTACCATCAAAGAATCGTATTTAATAATCAATAATTTGTATAATTACCCAACATAATTAAAAATTTAAAATAAAAAAATATGGTAATTACCAATTACCGAGGTAAATATATGAAAAACTTAAACGAAGCTCAAATACACGGTTATATTACCAGCGGATTAGATTTGACAATAAGAGCAAGAACGCCAAATGGTCAAATAGTTTCTTTTGAAGTAATGCCTAATGGTACAACTGCAAAATATCTTGGGAATGAAATAGAACTCCCAAATTCGTTAAAAAACATAAATAAAATAAAAGATTTATTGATGGTTTTAAAAACACACGGGATACAAATCGGATATACCGGCTATGTAGTAAATCTTGTACCTATTGCAAATCCTCAAATGGCAAGAGATAATTTAATGCAAGTATCAAATGCTTGCGCCGGTGATGCTTCACCTTGCCCTGCTTTTGATTGTGGTGGTCAAGCTTGTGCAGGTCAGGCAGCTCCTTGCGGCGGTCAGGCCTGTGGAGGAGACGCTTGTGCTGCTCAAACTTCACCTTGCGGCGGTCAAACTTGTGGTACTGCAGGTTGTATAGCAAAAGGTAGCCCTTGCGCTGGTGATGCTTGCGGTGCAGATGTTTGTGGCGGTCAACTTTCACCTTGTGTCGCAGAAGGATGTGTAGGACAAGCTTGCGGCGGTCAAACTTCACCTTGCGGCGGAGATGCTTGTGGCGGAGATGCTTGTGCAGCTCAAGCTTCTCCTTGTGCTGCTGATGCTTGTGGAGGTATGGCTTGTGCTGCTCAGGCAGCTCCTTGTGCAGCTGATGCTTGCGGTGGTCAAGCCTGTGCAGCTGATGGTTCACCTTGTGCGGGTATGGCTTGTGCTGCTCAGGCTTGTGCGGCAGCAGCTCCTTGTGCTGCAAAAGCTTGTGCGGGTATGGCTTGTGCAGTAGATTGCCCTTGCGCCGGTGATGTACACGCTGGTCCGTGTATACACATACCATATTGTCCATTGGTATTATAACATATCGCATACTAATATCGCTCATTAAAATCATACTAAGGTGTGAAATTATGAAAAACTTAAACGAAGCTCAAATACACGGTTATATTACCAGCGGATTAGATTTGACAATAAGAGCAAGAACGCCAAATGGTCAAATAGTTTCTTTTGAAGTAATGCCTAATGGTACAACTGCAAAATATCTTGGAAACATTATCGAAATCCCAAAAAAATTAGTTGATATGAAAACATTGAAAGAAGTTTTAGAAGTGCTCAAAGCTCACGCAATAGTTTTAAACAGCTCAAATTCAAAAGTTCACTTTATACAATTAGATAAAAGCAAAAATTCCCAATTATGCGAAGGTGGAGAGTGTGTAGTAAGTGTAATACCCCCATTAGAGGAAGATATGGGACAAATTATGCTTGAAAGAGCAGGTATCAATAATTCGAACAGTACTTGCGTAATACAAATCGGTAGAGGAGAAATGACTCCAAAAGTTGAGGAAATATTGCAAAGAAGTTGCGTAATACAAGTAGGTAGTGAAAACCAGCAAACTCAGAACAATAGACTTGATACGGACAGCATATTTAGTAGTTGTGGCATACAAGTCGGTAGAGAAGAAATGACTCCAAAAGTTGAGGAAATATTGCAAAGAAGTTGCGTAATACAGGTAGGTAGTGAAAACCAGCAAACTCAGAACAATAAAAGAGAATTTGCCAAATTTTGCCCTACCCTTATTACAGAAACGACTTTCGGACCATATGAAAACAAAGGTGCTTGCTCCTGCTTACTATCTATGCCATACCCTTGTGCAGTAGATTTCAAAAAAGAACAGGAGGAGGAACTTGCTAAAAACAAAGGTTCTTGTACTTGCTTAGCTTCTATGCCCTACTGTCCTATTGTACATTAAAGTATAAACTTAAAATAAATTACTTTTAATTATTTATTTATTATTTATTTATTATTTATTATTTATTTATTATTTACTTAATTAAATTAAAATTATGATTTATTTCTCTTAAATCATTACTAAAATGGTGGGAATTTGGATTCAAAATATAAATATTCCAAATATAATATTATAAATGAAGTAAATGAGGGAAAAGTAGTATACAATACATTAAGCGGAATTTGCAGTCTCTTAGAAGAAGAAGACTTGAAAATATTTGATAATATTGAAACTAAAAAATTAGACAATATGACACCTATTGAAATTGATATATTGGATAATTTACTATTAAATAACTTTATAGTCCCGAAAGATATTGATGAAACCGTGGTTTTCGAAGAAAAATATAATTCTATGCGGAATAACCAGGAAAATTTAATAATGACTGTCGTACCAACGTTAAACTGTAATTTTGAATGTAATTACTGTTTCCAAGGAAAATTAAAAGACAATAAGGTAATGTCTGAAGAAGTCCAAGATGGTATATTTCAATTAATTCAAAATTATTCAAATAATTTAAGAAATGTGAGTTTAACCTGGTTTGGAGGGGAACCTACAATTGCAATGAATGTTGTAAGAAGATTATCGGACAAAATAATACCCTATTGCGACAAAAACGGTATAAATTACACTTCAATGATAGTAAGCAATGGATATACGTGCACGCCTGAATTAATGGGTGAATTATACGCTCGAAGGGTTAAAACCGTTCAAATAACTTTAGACGGTGCTAAAGAAGTGCACGATAGTATAAGGTATTTAAAAGGTTCCAAAAAAGGTTCTTTTGATAAAATAATAAGTAATATACGCAGTTATACTGATATTTACCCAATATTTACGACAATACGGGTAAATGTGGACCAAAACAACTATAAATCAATCTATCGACTAATTGACCAACTTGCAGACTCCGGACTATCTAATAAAAACGTTTCTATTTATTTTGCACCGATTATTTCATCAAATTCATTGTGTCATCACATATCAAATCAAACACTTGAATTATCGGATTTTGCAGGCATTGAATCTGAATTAAGGAGGTATGCCCATTCTAAAGGTTTGTGTGGCACAAGTTTGCCTATGCAATATATGGGACTTTGCGGTGCTACACGTCCAAAAGGTTTTGTAGTCACCCCCGTGGGTAATATCCATAAATGCTGGGAAACGGTTTCTTACCTCGATAAAAGCGTTGGTAATGTACTATCAACCCCCCCATTGAACGAAAACGTAAAACTTTGGGATGAATGGAGTCCTTTTAACTACGAAGAATGCAGAAATTGTATTATATTACCTAATTGCGTAGGATTTTGTCCGTATAAATTTTTATATCATTCGGAATTTATGGGCAATTCTGGAAATTTACCCTGTCCAAGTTTAAAATATAATATAAATGAAAAAATAATGGACCACGTTAAATTAAAAGGATTAATAAAAAATGAAGATTTATAAAATAAAATAATAAAAAAATATAAAAAAATAAAAATAAAAATAAAAATAAAGTAAAAATAAAGTAAAAATAAAATAAAAATAAAATAAAAATAAAATAAAAATAAAGTAATATATTAAGATAATAAAATTAATAAATAATTTATTTATTAATTTACTATTTTATATCCGCCGTCAACCCATTCTACCATTATAGGTTCGGTAGGTAATTCATTTAAGGTTTTAAAGTATTCTAAAGCTGCCTGAGTACCGTATCTATCTGAACCAGCAATGTATATTACATAATGGCTTGAAACGACTTGTGAAGAGTCATCTTGAACTTTTAAAACTTGAATAAGTCCTCTGTTTTCACCAGGATTTTCATTATTAACTGGCTTTAAAAATTTATTATTATATTTTTCCGCAAATTTATTAACTACAGGACCGCCTACAACGATTACATCTTCAGTAAGTGCGTTAAGGTCGTTTAATTCGAGTTCTTGTTCCATATCTTCAGAATCTTGAATATTTTCCTTTAAACAATTTTCTGCATTTAATTTATCAAATTTATCATCTGCAATAATTTTAGAATTTGTTACAGTGTTTCGGATATTTTCTGAACTGAAACCGTTTTGAGTCCCTTCACTTTCAGCTTTTTCAGCCATTTTTTTAGCCGAATTATGATTATTGTTGTAATAATTATTATTGTCATTATTACTTGGTTTTGTGGTGTTATTTCCCGCATAATTGAACACGTAATTATCTAATGTCGTATATCTCGAATAATTATCACTGAATGCTCCAACTACATAAGGTTTTGTTGTGAAACCTTTTCCATTGTCCACAGGATTTTCCTGAGCTTGTGAGTGATTGAAGTTAAACCAATAATTACCAAATTTATTTATGTATACATTGTCATTTACGTTATATTTGTATCTTATATCATTTGGTGATTCAAATGTACAGTTTACTAACGGATTGTATGCTGCCATACAACCTGCTAAAAAGTCATTTAAATATATGTTGCTGTTTTGTATTGGTCCAATCATCATAAACGCATATACGAATGGTGCATCAACACCATTAAATGTGTTGTATGATAAAGTTATGTTGTCTGACACTATAGTATTGTAAACACAGATACCATATATGTTTGTTGTAGCATTAAATACTGTATTATTAATTAATAAATCTTTTAACGTTTCTGAATATAGTATTATTCCACTACCGTTTGTATTGCCGTGCATATATAAATTAGAATCTTTTATGTACGCATTTTCAAATTTATTCATTCTAATTATTTTACCAGTATTATTTAAAACATTTAAATCTATTTTTAAATTATCCATTGGTATATTTGAATAATTACATCGAATAACGGTTGAATTTTCGCCGATTATGGTAATATTATTATTTGATATTTTTGAATTTGGATTATTTGTAGTATTAAAAATCCCATAATTTCCTACTTTAACACCAATTCCAATAGCATTATTATTACCATTAACATTTGTATTGTTATTTTTAACCATAATTATGTTATTATTGATTACAGGGGAATTTAATGAATTTTGTGCGTCATTTGGATTAAATCCAATTCCAAAAGTACCGTTATTTATTATTATATTACAATTTTCAATGGTAAGATTATTTACTGAAGAATTTATCATTATACCATTACATTTGTAATTCAAAGGTGTTTCAATAACCAAATTTTTAATTGTAATGTTATTGTATATTTTACCACTTTTGTAGATTTGAAGTACATCTAAAGCAGTTGAATCTGTACCGAGTTTGTGGTTATTACCATCGATTACTACGTCGCTTGACTGAACTAAAATTCCTGCTGTAATGTTTGTAATATCTTCGTCCAATATATAAGTTCCAGGACCTACAATCGTTCTATTATTGTTATAACTTGAATTATTAATATGAATTATTGAGGATTTGTTTGTCGTATTTTCAGGGGTGATACTTCCACTTGAGAAATAATTTTCCCATTTTTCAACTAATGGGTGGGTATCGTTTCCTTGAATTCCCATAATAATTACCGAATAATTACCGTCTCTAATTCCATCACCGTTTGCATCGGCTGGATTTGTGCAATTATCCCAGTAATTACCCATTACACTTGAATATTGTTGACCGTTGTACGTATAATTTATAGCGCTTGGACTGTGATATATATTACCTTCAAAAGAATCAACTTTGGCATCCCTTATGTTGTCTATAAAATTATTTAGATATATATAGTTCTCTTCAGGGGAATTTCCAGTATTAAGATACAAAGCCCCTCCAAACGAGTTATTTTTAACTGTATTGTATGCAATTGTTGAACCGTGTGTCCCAGCAAGCGAAATACCAAAACCTTGTGAACCCACACCCCCGCTTGAAAAACTATCGTTTATTACCGTATTGTGTGAGATATTAAGATAATATGAATTAGACCCTTGAATTCCGTTTGTGGCAAAATTAGTAATAGTATTGTTATACACTGTAGTGTAAGATGAACTTTGAATTACTACACCGCAATAACTACTGTTATCAACAAAGTTATTGGAGAATTTAGTATTTTGTGCGAAATTTATAACTATTGGAGAATTTAGTTCCAATAATGTGTTGTTAGTTATTAACGCATCATCGTCGTTAATCCAAAATCCAGAGCTCCAACCTTTTGATTTTATATTTTTAATAGTGGCATACTGACCATTTACATAAATTATTCTATCAGATGCGTCTTTTGTACTATTTAACCAGTTGTTATTTCCATCGATTACTACGTTATTAGCGTTTATACATATTAAATTGCTTGAAACGTTTAAATCTGAAAGACTGCAATTTATTATATAAATTCCAGATAAGTTAATTGTATATGTGTCTGTTAAGTTTTCCGCATTTAAGTAATAAGTCTGGGGTACATAAGCAGTCCCGTGTACATTACTTATTGTGAAGATACACAAAAATAATACCATTACTAAATACATTTTTTTATTGATTGTTATAATTTCACCTTCATACTTGCATATTTGGTTGTAATTTTAATATATTACTGTAAATATAATTATATTAAGAGGTATAATATCTTGATAAATTAAGATATTAAACTTAATTAGATAGTTTCATATCTATAATTTATATATTTATATTATTTAATTGTTGTTATTTATGCGTTATATATCATTCTAAAACATTAAATTTAATATTTTTAGTATTAACACGATTAAAATATATTTTTTTAAAATAACAACTCAAATATATAATTTAAGGGCAATTAATCTGTATATTAAAGAAAAAATACAAAAAAAAATAAAATAGAATAAAAAAATAAAATAGAATAAAATAAAAATTAAAAATAGAGATTATTGTTTTACACCTCTAATCATATCCCTTAATGACCTTGCTGTAGGTTCAAATTGTGGGTATTTATCAGTAGCTTTTTTTATTATTCCTAATGCGTCATTATACTTACCATATTCGATTAACGTAATCGCCGTATCATAATAAGGGTCTAAATACGTCTCATCAGCCAAATCCATAGCTTTATTTAAGTAATTCATACCTTCGTCGAGTTTACCCAATTTTGAAAGAGATAGACCCATACCTTTATTGAGATAAGCATCATCAGGTGCAATTGAAAGAGCTTTTTCATTGACAATTCTTGATTTCTCATAATTACCGAGCATAAAACTAATGAAACCTTGTAGGCTCAATAATTCTGTGTCATTAGGAGTAATAGAGAGAGCTTTATCTAAAACCATACTTGCAACTTGATAATCACCTGCACGTGTAAAATTATTGGCCATATCTTTTAAGGTGTCAAAATCGTTAATATCTTCTAACCATTTTAAAGCCTTATTCATTGCTACAACATAAGAACAATAACTATTTTCAGAATAAATCGTGCCATTCATAGTTAATCGTGTATTAGGACATCCGCCCAAACATATTTGACCGTAAATACATTCATTGCAAAGACCGCCTAATTTAGACTTGTCCATAGTCCTACTCCAAGAGAAATTATCCTCATTTTCCCAAATTTCACGGAGAGGCGTTTCTCTAATGTTTCCTTCGATATATTCCCTATCCCGTATAGAAGTACAGCCTAATATTTCACCGTTGTGTAATATTCCAAAGCTACGTTTGCCCGCAGTGCAACCCTTCCACGTCACGTCGTATTCTTTAGGATAAGCTTTTCTACGAACTTCAAGCTCTTTAAGGTTGTAATACCCTATACAATCAGCCGGGAATATTATTATATCATCTTTTAAAGAATCGTGTGCAAAATTAATGAGTCTATCAACATCTTCAGGTTTTATGATTAATTCAGGATGGTTTACAAAATTACCCATCGGTAAACCAATTTGCATTTGCCAAAGTTTAACTCCTTTGTCAATTAATACATTTTTGAGTTCTTCGAGTTCATTCATATTTATGGTATTTATGGTTGTAATGGCGCCCCCCGTGATACTTGAATCCTCCATAAGCTCAAAAGCATTCATAATTCTATCGTATGAACCATTCATACGCATATAATCGTGAGTATCCTTTAAACCATCCAAACTTATTGCCATAGTACCTACTTCAGCCTTTTCAGCTTTTTTTAAGATGTCTTCATTAAAAAGCCATCCGTTAGTAATCATATTTGGTATTACACCATTATCAGTTAATTCTTGTGCTATAACTGGCCAATCCCTCCGTACTAATGGTTCCCCACCAGATAAAGTTATCCATTTTAAACCCAAATCTCCGATATCCTGAGATAACTTAACTGCTTCCTCAGTTGATAATTCATCGGGCAATGGCTCTTTACAACTCGAACCACAGTGTTTACAACGCATATTACACGCCATAGTAATTTCCCAGACCGCTGTTATTGGTTTATACTCCAAAATATCCCCCATTAGTATATTGATTATTTTTATTTTCTTTATTTCTTTATTTCTTATTTTACCTTTTTATTTTACTTTTTTACTTTTTTATTTATTTTATTACTATTTTTATTTATTTTTTTATATTTTTTTATATTTTTTATTATTTTTTCTTTTTATATCGTACTTTATTGTGATTAAATCAAAAATTAAACTTAAAAAATTAAAAAATTAAAAATATGGTATTTATTCAAGGATAAAATTATAAAATATCCTTTTTATTAAATTATTTGTAAGTTCCGTCTGGGAATCCGTATTTTACGATACAATTAGGATGTTCTATAAATCCAATAGGGAATCCGTATTTTAAATTACATTCATTTGCGTTTTTAGCAATACCGCTTGGAGTACCGTATTTTACGATACAGCGTTCTGAATCTTCTGATGCTTTTTCCATACGTACTGGGAATCCGTATTTTAAAATACAATCCTCACCAGCTGCTTTTTCACAGTCAAATATCGGAATTCCGTATTTTAAGATACATTCTTCGGAGTTTCTTGATAAACCCCACGGAGTACCGTATTTTAACAGACAGTTGTCTTTACTTTCTATTACCATCGGTGCAGCATACAGCATTTGCGTTTGTGCCCCTTGGTTAACTGCTGCAGTAGTAGGTGCACAATTTACACCGTAAGCTACAATTGGGTCATAAAATTGTCTTGAAAATCCGTATGGTGGTATACAGATGTTATTTGATGACAATCTTAGACAAGGAATTCCGTATAATAGCGGAGGTATTGTATCAGCTGCCGCTGTTAGACAAGGGATTCCATAGTCTGGAACTGGCGTAGGTGGTGTTGGAGCTCCGTAAACCACAATAATACCGCCAGTATCCGGGTCTTTATATGCCTGAATATTTTTTTCATTTACCAGTGTGCTTAGTGCCTCAGGGGTAATTTTTAAGAATTTGCTATCACCCATCACCGCATTTAAACTTGCTACCTCATTTTTAGCTCTTTTAATGTCTGCAGAATCTACAATTAAAGCGTAAGCTACTTCTTCCGCTACTTCAAAGTCTCCGAAAGGTTGCACGAGTTTAAATTGTAAATAATCTTGACCTTTTTCTAATGCTAAAAAGGTAAATGTTATTTTTACCCTCCCCCCTGCTTGTTGGTCGAGAGGTGTTGTGGTTTTATCCACAAAAGCCACAAAATCAGGAATATGGGAAATACCCCAAATGTATGGTATACCCGAGTTTGTATACAAGTCTACGCTGAAACTTTCTTTTGCTTTTGCGTTTATATCTCCAATTTTTTTATTTTCCATATTTCTCCCCCATAATATTATATTTTGTTAATCCCCTCTATAAATGGTTAATATACCCCGTCAGTCCTCTTAATAGCCCATAAAATATATGAAATATTTGTATTATATAATTTGCTATATTTTTGTATTTGCATATTTGAATACAATATATTTTAAAAATAAAAATAGAATAATAAAATAGAATACTAATATCAAAAAGGTAAAATAAAAAAGTAAAAAAGTAAAATAAAAAGGTAAAATAAAAAAGTAAAAAAGTAAAATAAAAAGGTAAAATAAAAAAGTAAAAGATAAATTAATTATTCATATTTTTTTCTAACTAATTCTTCAATACTTTCTGTTAAGTCGTCAAGACCTTGCTCACTTAATGGGGTCGGTATTGTGGTTTTTTTGTTCTCATAAATTGCATTCGCAAGTTCTCTAAATTTATTCGCAATTTCGGAATCTGGCGCATATTCAATTGTTGTCTGTTTCCTAAGCTCTGCTTTAGTGATTATATTACTCATAGGTATTTTACCCATTACTTGCGTATTTATGCCTTGTACAAACTTATCGATAATTTCAGGCTCATCTACAACGCTCCTACCATTGTATATAATACCACCGAGTGCTATTTTACCCCTATTGCCGTATCTTTGTATACCTTTACATATGTTGTTTGCTGCATAAATTGCCATCGGGTCGCAAGTGGTTACGATATATACGTCTTCTGCGAGTCTCTTTTGAAGTGGCATAGCAAAACCACCGCAAACGACGTCCCCCAATATATCGTACATAACTACATCAGGTTTTAGTTCGTCATAAACACCCAATCTATCTAACATATCAACTGCGGTTATTACTCCACGCCCTGCACAGCCCACACCAGGCTCTGGACCACCGCTCTCTACACAGTAAACGCCATTAAAACCCTCGTAAACAATATCTTCAATTTTCATATATTCTGGTCCTTTATCACGGAATGTATCTAAAACAGTATTAATCTTGCCGTGCATTAAAGTTCTTGTTGAGTCGGCTTTTGGGTCACAACCTACAACTAAAACTTTCTTACCATCTTCTGCCAAAGCTGCTGCCATATTACCGACATTTGTGGATTTTCCAATCCCTCCTTTACCATATATACAAAATTTCCTCATATTTACACCTTAGATTTGATAATTTTAAAATTTAATACCTTTGGTACATAAACTATTTAACAATATAATAAATAGTAATTGTATTAAAAATGTAGTTTAACAATTTTAACAATTTTAATAATAACGTAATAACGTAATAAAAGATACTTTAATTATTATAAAAATATATTTATTTAAATTTAATAAATGTTTAAAATTGAATTATTAATACTCCCTAACAAATTCATAATATGGAGATTAGGTATATAAATATGTGTAATAACTATGTGTAATAACTATGTGTAATAAATATATGGTAAATTAAATTTTATTAAAACTTACCACCATAGGAAAGCTTCTTTTGATTCCGTATTATAGAACCATCCGTCATTATCCTTTTTAAGTATGGTTTTTAATAGCTCCTTTACACTATTAATTTGCGTTTCTGTTAACTCCATATCCCTTGTTTTGGTATATCCCGATATATATTTATCATATGCTTGGTCAATATCATCAAAGTACTGACAAAATGATTTTTCGTGAATATTGATGTTAGCATAAATCCCATACTGATTAAGAATATTGTTTATTAAAATGTAATTAAGACTAAAATCGCCTCTTTTGGTATTTTCAATGTTCAGAAGATTCCCTATTTTAATATATATGTCCCCATGTACAGGTAAACTTCCAAAAGTCAAAATCCCACAAAATTTATTTTTTGATTCATTCATCTTTAAAAGACTTTTACCTAAGTCATCAACCACCAATGAATAAGAGGAAAAAACTAAATCGTGCTTCTCAAAATCATTATATAGTTCTACATCGTCCCATCTTTTATTTATAACTGTGATATTGTTGATAACTTCTTCTTTAGCCCTTTTTAATAAGATATTAGACATTCCGGTTGATGGCTCTACAACGGTTATGTGTTTTACAATTTTCGCAAGTGGTATTGTATAAGTACCAGGACCAGGGCCTATTTCAAGAATTGAAGTATTTTTATCAAGATTAAAGACTTTTTTAAATTTTTCCACATTTCTTTTTATATCCTTGTTTAAATTTTCATTTGTAAGGATATGTTTTGCATAATTTTCAGAGAATTTATCCCAAAAGTCCACCAAATCTTCTTTAGATTTATGGCTAACTCCCGCATAATTTTTAACCCAGTATTCTGCCCAGTCAAAATTTATTAAATCTGTTGAATCGTCTAATTTCATAAGTTCACCAATATAAAATTAATAGAAAGTATATAGTATTACTATTTTTAAAATAATATTACGATACAGTATAGTTTAAAATACTATTATTAATAAGTACTGATATAATTTCAAAAAAAAAGAAAATTAGGATTGTATATTATATTATTATATTATTATATTATTATATTCTAAATTAGATTATAAAAAATATTAAATGTGCTAAATGTGTGTGTTTAAAATATTATTTTCCGTTTGTAGATTACTAATTATAACTTATTGGGCAATTTAATTTACATATAAATGTTTAAAATGTTTAAAATGTTTAATAACTATTTTTACTAATTAATACTAAATATTAATTGATATTAATAATATTAATTGATATTAATCAATTTAAATAGATACGGGGGAATATATCGTTAAGGAAACTGAGAATATTTCCTTAAACCATATTTAAATATCAACTGTGTTAATATATACCATTATATATGATTTATAGATGAGTTGTACTTGTTTGATATTATAAAGAAATAAAAATAATTTTATTTCTTTGTTAATGTACTAACTATGTTAAGTTAGATGATATATTAATTACAATATTAGTTATTTTTTTGCCAAAAATGGCATATTATAGTCTACTCCAGGAACGTATCCGAGAGCTTCCCTTATTTTTAACTGTGATTTATGGAATAACTTGGATAAGGGGATTTCCATAGGACATACGTCTTCACATTGTCCACAGTTTATACAGCTCATTGCTATGTGAGATAATCTCACACCTTGGAAGAATGAAGCTTCTGGAGCCATCATACCTTTTTCGATGATGTCTTGGTTTAAAACGCACTCTTTGCAAGAACATACGGGGCATACGTCCCTACAACCGTAGCATTTTACACATCTATCCCAGTATTCTTCCCATTTTTCATCAGCTGGGTATTCTTCTTCTAAATATTTAGCTTGTAATTTTTTACCGAGTTTAATCATTGATTGTTCGATTTTTCCACGAATAATCATTGCTTTTTCAGCTGGTTCTTTAGTTTCAATATATCCTGCTTTTTCGGCATCTTCAATTAATTGTCTACCTTTTTCAGAAGTAATTTCCACGAAAGTCCATCCTTTCTCAGCTCCCCAATTACCGCAAGCAAGGTCTGCGTTTCTTGGGATTTTAAGCTCACATCTTTGACAGTTCTCTCTTCTACCGAAACCTTCTTCTTCGAGTTCATCGATTTTGATAGCTTTTTCAGTTCCGTCTTTTAATTCGATTATAAACTTACCCTTATCGATTTCTTCCTTAACTACATCGAATGGGTCTACTTCATAGAATAACTCAATCATTTGTTGAGCCACCATTGGAGGAACAGTTCCACCACAGTTTAAACCGATTGTATATATTTTATCCTTGTTTATTTGATGTCTTTTCTCTAACTCTATAATTGCCATGGCATCACATGGTTTTACAGCTACTGCGAGGTTTATATCACTCAAATGCTTTTGGATTAGGCCTCCAAACATTGTAGGAGCACAGTGCAAAGAACCACAGCTATTAACAAGCTCTTCCGAGTTGTTAATAAGTGTAGGAACTCCATCATATACGTCTGCTCCTTTTTCAAGTGCTAAAACTCCGTCAACTACTTTACTATCAAGAAGATACTTGAATAATGCAGTAACAGCTCCACCACATTCACCATATTTTTGAATATCTTCGTTAGTTGATTTAATTAGAAGATAATCCATATTATCACCTTATTAATTTTGATATTATGTTAAAATATGATTAAATTACTTAAATTTAATATGTGAAGTAATTAAGTTTGAATTATTTAAATTTGAATTATTAATGGTATTTTACTATTCAAAATACTATGTAGTATTATTAAATTTTTTCAACTTTTACAGCACATATTTTAAGTTCTGCGGTTTTTGAAACTGGGTCGTATGCAGAATTCGTCAACTTGTTAGTAGGTTCTTCGTTAAAGTGGAATGACATGTAAACAGCGCCTTTTACAATATCGTCAGATACTCTTGCAATAGCCTTTACACTGCCTCTTTTTGAGGAAACCTGAACAGTTTCGCCAGCTTCGATTCCTAAAGCGTTAGCATCTTCAATGTTCATTTCAATGAAGTTCTCATCGATTTCATTTGTGATACTTGGGCATCTTCTGGTCATAGTTCCGGAGTTATAGTGGAATATGATTCTACCAGTTGTTAATAATAATGGGTATTCTTCACTTGGCATTTCTGCAGGGTCTTTGTGCACAACAGGGCATATTTTACCCAATCCGTTAGGTCTTAAGAATTTACCTTCGTGTAAGAATTTTGTTCCTGGGTGGTCTGCTGTTTTACAAGGCCATTGTAAACCATCGATTCCCAATCTTTCAAAGGACATTCCTGCGTATTGAGGAATTACTTTTGCCATTTCGTCGAATATATCGCTTGCACTTTCGAAAGCGAATTTATCTCCGTAGCCCATTCTTTCAGCAAGTTCTTTTACAACAACCCAATCAGGCACAGCCTCACCAGGTGCTTCAACTGCTTTTCTTATTCTTTGAACTCTTCTTTCAGTGTTTGTGAAAGTTCCGTCTTTTTCAGCCCAACAAGCAGCAGGTAAAACTACGTCAGCTAATTTTCCTGTATCAGTTAAGAAAATATCTTGAACTACAAGGAAATCTAACTCTTTTAAAGCGTGCTCAACGTGGTTAATATCCGCATCTGCAACCATTGGGTCTTCCCCTACAATGTGGAGATATTTAAATCCTTTACCCATTCTTTCGAACATTTCAGGACCGGTTAAACCAAGATTAGGGTCTAAACCTTCAACATCCCATAATTCTTCTAATTTTGCGGTAGCTTCGCCTACTTTTTGGTATCCTGGGTATACATTAGGTAATGCACCCATATCACAAGCACCTTGAACGTTGTTCTGTCCTCTTAATGGGTTAACACCTGCTCCTCTTTTACCGAGGTTTCCAGTAATCATTGCAAGATTACAGCAGGATTTAACGTTGTCTACACCGAATGTATATTCAGTAACACCCAAACAGTACATAATAGCTGCTTTATCGGCTTTTGCATACAATCTTGCTGCTTCTCTTATGGTTTCAGCTGGGATTCCTGAGATTTTAGCAACTTCTTCAGGTACATATTTTGAAACTACTTCCTTCAATTCATCGAAGTTTTCGGTTCTATTTTTAATGAATTCATCATCTGTTAATCCTTCAGTAATGATAACATTCATTATAGCGTTCATTAAATCAATGTTTGAACCTGGAATCAACTTCATATGGATATCTGCCATTTTTGAAGTGTGAGTTTTCCTTGGGTCAATTGCGATAATTTTTGTTCCGTTATCTTTAGCTTTCACAATACTTCTTGCAACTAATGGGTGTGCTTCAAAAGTATTGGAGCCGTAGATAAATAATACGTCTGCTTCTGCTAAATCTTCAATAGAGTTAGTCATTGCACCAGAACCAAAGCATTCGCCAAGTCCTGTAACTGTCGGAGCGTGTCAAATACGTGCACAGTGGTCCACGTTATTTGTTTTCATTACCACTCTCGCAAATTTCTGTAATGCGTAGCTTTCTTCGTTAGCACCTCTTGCGCAGGAGAAGAAACCTACTTCATCAGGGTTGTACCCTTTAAGCTTGCTTGCAATTAAGTCCAAAGCTTCTGCCCATGTGGATTCAACTAATTCGCCGTTTTTTCTAATTAACGGAACAGTAAGCCTGTCTTCGCTGTGTACGAATTCGTAGCAGTAGTTTCCTTTTATACAAACTTTACCTTGGTTTACAGGGTGTCTTTTAAAAGGAAGGGTGTCTACAAGCTTACCGTCTTTAACAACTAAGTCAATACCACAACCAGTACCGCAGTACGGGCATATTGTATGGACTACTTTAAATTCAGTCACTATATCACCGTCTTAATGAATATTTCTTAAAATTACAAAAAAGCTAATAAAATTATAAAATAAGCATAATACATAAAAACTTAATATTTTGTATTAATTCGTATAGGGATTTGAATTAATATAAAAAATACATAAGTTTCATATTTATTTAAACATATTATACATTATTTAACCTGAATTAGCTAATTAAATATATTTCAAGAAAATAATTCAAATATGGGTTTTTAAATTAATTTAGCAATTAATTAAAAGTTATGTATCAAAGATTAATTAATTTAAATGTTATATTATTAATTTTATATTCGTTCTATTTGGTCTATTTATTCTATTTATTCTATTTATTTTAGCTATTTTAGCTATTTCATTTTATGCAACTATTTTATTTCATAGATGTTATTTAGCACACAAAATATAATATATTGTGTGCGTATCGTGGTCTTGTGGGACACTACCCTCACATATGTTATTTATAATATATCCAAATGTCGAATTAATTTAAAAAAAAAGGTTTATATATTAGATGTAATCATATATGATTATTACATTTTAAAAGGTAATCAAAAATAATTAACTAATTTTTTAGAAAAATAGATTATTAACGATTATATCTTTAAAAAAAGTTTTAAAATTCTATTTTATAAAATTAAAAGGTTTATATAATTTTTAAACTAATATAACGTATTTTGACAGTTTTTTAGCTTTTTCTAAGAATTTTTTAGATTCCATATTTGGAAATAAATCTACAAAACACACATCTATACGATTATCCTCATTTTTAGAATTATTATGTTGATTACTAAAATCTAAGTCCATAAAATCCGAATGAATTATTTCAACACGGTTATTTTCGAAAATTTCATTTCCAAAATTTATTTTTAAATTGTATTCTAAGTCATATAATGCTATATCGTTTATGTCCGAAAAAATAACTTTCTTAGCCCCTTTTTTTAATGCAACCATTCCCAAAGTCCCACAGCCACAAAAACCATCCAAAACAACTTTATCAGTTAAATCTAACTTTTCTATCTTGTTTATTTTTGGATTAAATGGTCTTGGAAACTCAATATGTAATTTAGATTGATTTTTGCAAGATATAACACACGTTGACAAAGACCTTATTGTAAATATATCACACCGAAAATCATCGCCCACAATCAAATCATTCATATTTTTTGAGTTTTTTCCAGCTATTCTTTTATTATGTGAAATAACCGATTTTATTTCAGGTATTTTAATAATTTCGTTCGCACAGTCTTTTGATACATAATTATTCAGTAAAACCAAATCATTTTCGCATAAAACAGGTGCATACTTCAAAGGATAACCAGCTTCAATCATTGGCATACCAACATCTTTTAAAGCAAATTTATCATCATTTATATGATTAGGTACTTCATTACATTCTATTAGTATATTAGCAACATCTACCATTACATCATCAATTTGTGAACGTCCACAGTGGCATTTTCGTTGCCTACCTTTCAAATTTAGCTTTTTTAATGGTATAGTCTTTGAAATTGGTTTATTGCATTGTTTACACGGTTTATATGACTTTACTTTTTGTATGATTTCGCCCCTCGATATCATATTTTTCATTCCCTCCAAAAAAGTAATTTAAAATTAAAATTAGAATTACAACTAAAATTAAAATATTTATATAAAATATACACATATTTTTGTAAAAACGATTATATTTATATTATTAAATAAATCGATTAGATAGTTATATAAATAAAATTAAAAAATAAAAATAGTAATAAAAATAGTAATAATAATGATAAAAATAAAATTTATCGATATTTATTCATAAATTTAGGGATAAATTCAATTGCATCTTTTTTTGTAAGTGTCATAAATCCATTTTTAAGATATTTACGAGCTACCATTTCTTTGCCCACCCATTCGGCAAATCTACGGTCTTGTATTATTACTACCCCGTAGTCTTCCTCTGTTCGTATCAACCTACCAATCATCTGCACAACAGTTCTCGACATTATATGAAACGAGGTCATTAAAAACGCTCTCCAATGTGCATTTGGTACTCTTTTATTCAATTTGCTTTCTATTAAACTCTGTTCCTTATTTAATAACGGTGTAGGTACTGGGAAAGGTAAACTATCAATTATAACCGCCGTTAGTGCTTCTCCTGGTATGTCCACCCCTTCGGCAAATCTACCTGTAGCAAGTAGTAAACCCCCCTGTCTTTCAAAGTCATTTTTCAGTTTTTTAGCTTCTTTGCCATCCATTCCTTGTTGATAGCAGTGTATATTTTTTTTATAGCCTTTCATTAAAAAGTAATTGTATGCAGAATTTAAGTCTCCAAAACTTTTAAAAAGTATTAATGTATTGCCCCCACAAGCATTTACCAAATTAAACAAATTTTCATTTGAATTTTTACGATTAATTACATTATCATCTCTTGATTTAAATTTCATATCTACTCCGTCAGATAATGCAATTATTTTCCGTCTTTCTTTGGAAAATGGACTGTCTAACAACAAATTAGTGCTATTTCCCACACCTGTTTTCATTGCGTGGATATTTAAGTCCCCTAATGTAGCAGAACAGTGAATTACGGAAGCTCCGTCGTATAAATTCTTTAATATGGAAGATACAAGTACAGGCTCGCATAAAACCTTGTTTTCATTCCTATAAATTACATAATTACTGTTAACATTCCTTAAACCCATTACATCGTCGATAAAATCCGAAAGGGGCATATCATTAATTCGTTTTTCCGTAATAAACTGTAATTCCAACGGAATTAATGCATTATTCTCTATTTTAAATTTAAATTCTTTTCTATCTAATTCGACATTTTCTTCAAATTTTATAATTTTCTTTTGAATATCGCTAATTTCATAATATCCTTCGAGTAAAGTACCCAAAATTGCCACATCTTCCTTCATTCCGAAAGAAGTGATTTTTTCACCATTATTTACCAAAAATTGTTTAAAATCTTTGTCTTTTCCAAATGTATGCACATAATTTTCAATAATTTCCCAAAATTGTTTATCAGTTGCCCCATCATCACCATAGCCGTACCTATCAATAGCTTTTCTAATTCTAAGCGGTGCATAGTTGTAAGCCATATATCTAAGTCTACCGAGTGCCATTTTTGGATTAATTGTAATTGTAGCCGAATTTCTAATACTGCCCTCTAATTTATGCGCTTCATCAACAATTACGATGTTTGTCTTTTTCTTTTTGTCAATTTCTTCCTTTAAATAATAGTAGATACTGTTATTCATAATTACGATATCGGCGTCTAAACAGTCAATTTTAACTTTTTGATACTCACACGCACAAATTGGGCAATAATAACGCACATAATCGTCATTTAACTTTAATTCTTCTTTTTTTGTTCCGCATTCACAAATTGGTTTCCTATTAGGTCTATACCTACAATGTCTATTAAATTGGCAATATAAACGATTTGCTCGGTCCCCTTTTGATTTACAGAAGAAATTTCCTTTTCCCATCATAAAAGAAACTTTTAAATTGTGTTTTAATGAATTTAAATCTTCCAATATACGTTCTTGCTGGTCTATTGTTTCTGTTAATATAATAATTCGATTACCCCGCTCTGCAAAGTATAAAGAAGGTATCAAGTACGATAATGTCTTTCCTACTCCAGTAGGTGCTTCTACGACCAGATTTTTATGAGATTTTTTTGAATGTTTTGAATTTAAGTCTTTTGAGTTATTATTATTGTTATTAGTATTATTATTGTTATTATTATTATTATTGTTATTACTATTATTGGTATTAATAGTAGATAATTCTTTATTTTTTGAGTTTAATAGGTTATCTAATTCTGTTTTTTTGTTATTCACAATACAATAGAATATATTTTCCATAAAAGTCATTTGTTGGGGTCTCATACTTGTATATGGAAATTTGTCGTTGATATATTCTTTAAATTCGTAAAAATCATATCTTTTGTTATTTTTAGTAACTTCATTATTATTATTATTATTATTATTGTTATTATTATTATTATTATAATTCATTAAACCACCAGTAATTAAAACATATTTATGAAGAATTAAAAGTTTAGGTATGAAAATTAAAATTAGAAATTAGAAATTAGAAATTGATTTAAAATAAAATAGGTACATATTGTATAAAAATTTGCCTAATTACGTTAATGTCGTTATTTTTTAAAAATTAAAAATAGAAAATAATAATGAAAATTTTTTTATTTTAATATTTTATTCTTTTAATTGGTATTTAAAGGCTTTATATATAAAGAAAGAACCCATAATCAACGTTAAAAATCCTGACAATGGTTCTGCGCACCATATACTATTAACACCCCAATACATTGGTAGTATGTACAATAGAGGTATTAAAAATCCGAATGATTTAAATAACGATACTATGTTGGACACTTTACTATCTCCAATAGATTGGAAGTAAGTAATTATTAAGAAAACAGGTCCTAAAACCAATGTACCATATGAGTAAATATTTAAACCTGTCGTAGCAGTTTTAATTAATTCAATATCTGTAGAGTTAAATATATTAATTAGATATGTTGGGAATAAGTTGTATGCAATAAATGAAATTATACCAATAATCAACGTTAAAGTTCCTGTGATTTTTAATATATTCTTTACTTTATCGTATCTCTTAGCACCATAATTATAACTTATGAGGGGTTGTACTCCGCTACATAATCCTAAAATTGTCATAAATAAGGTTATAAATATATAGATTACAATACCATACGCAGAAACGTATAATGAACCACCGTATTTTAAGAATTGAGTACTGTATACCAAAGCGACTATTGCAGATGAAAATTGCAATAAGAACGGAGAGATACCTGTTAAAATTATTAATTTTAAAATATTTTTGTCATAAGATTTGAAATTAAGTATATTTTTTAAACGATAGGTTATATCCTCTATTTTTAAGTTTGATTTTTTTGCTAAGAAGTGATGTAAAAATATTATTGCGCCGAGTGTTTCTCCCATCATTGTGGCAATTGCTGCACCTGCAACGCCCCAACCAAATACGATTATGAACAATGCGTCAAATACAATGTTTGTTAAAGCGCATACTATCATTACATTCATTGCTTTTTTTGGGAATCCGTCATTTCTAATAATTGGTTCAAGACCTACGTTAAACAATAATCCCATAGAGCCAATAAATGCGATACTCAAATATGTTAATGATAGATTTAATAAACTTCCTTCAATTCCAAAGCTTAAAAGCAACGGTTTTATTGCCAATAAACCGACAAATGTTAAAAACACACCTAACAAGATGAGTATACAAAAAGCATTTTTAAAGATGTTTTGAGCTTTTTCAGGGTCATTCCTACCTAAATTAATTGATATATGTGCAGAAGCTCCGATACCAATCATAATAGCAAATGATATTATCATCATTTTTAGAGGGAATGAAAGCGTAATACTCGCAATAGCCTCTGAACCTACCCAATGACCTAAAAATATACCATCTATGATTGTATATATCCCATTAATTACAAATCCAATTATTGCAGGTACTGCATAACGAATTACTAATTTTGGAATCGGGGTAGTATTTAAGTCATAGTTAGTCATAAATTCACCATATGTAAATTAAATTTTTATGTTGTAAATTATTATTTAGGTATGTCCTAAACAATTAATACTAAAATTAGGTGTTTATGTATAAATACTTATCTAAATTAATAAGTTATATCGTTAATTAGTACTATAGCAATATATTATTTGAAAAAAATTAAAAAAATAGGTAAATTATACATATATTCGAAAATAATGATTTTAAAATATGTAGATTACAAATAAAACTTTGTATTATCATTTTTTAAATATTATAACTATTTTAAACATTTTAATTATTCTAAAAAAGTATATTTAAGTTTTTTAATTATTTTTATTGTATATTATATTATATTATATTATTGGTAGTATTCTATTTTCTTTATTATTTTCTTTATTATTCCTGGAATTCAAGTACTCCCACATAATTGTGAGGCAATGTGTATAATATAATGTCTCCATCGTTGTACACGTGTATATTTAGAGTTCCGTCTCCATCATAGGTGGTTGCTTTGAAACTTCTTTCTTGATAATCTGATAATTTTTTGTTATCTATTGCAATTTGGTAGTTTTTATTGTATAATGGGTCTAAGGATATTTCCCTAATATTATATATCCTGTAAAGAATACCAGTTTTTTGCACGGAGGAATAAAATGATGTTCCATCGTTTGAAATTAATTCTCCATTTTCTATATAATAAATAACGCCGTATTCATCAGTTGCTTGGAAATTAGTCAGTTCTGAAGAACTTGGACTATATATTAAGCAATTTTTAATCCTTATTTCGCCAGCATACTGTTCTAATGGTATTACATCAGTACTTTCACCACTTTCGCCTCCTGTATCGTTATCATTACTTTCATTTTCGTCGTTAGTAGTATTACTTGAATCTAATGCGCCACCAACTGAATAACCGCCTATTACTGGCGTATTGGATAATAATGTAGAGCCCTCTTCGATTCCATTAATAAATGTATAACCTACCACCATTACAGAACCCAATATTACCAAAGTAATGATTATCATTTCAAGAGATATTTGTCCTCGTTTCAAAGTATCACCCCGTAAAATGAATTACTATATAATATACTATATCTTTATATTACTATATATTGTATGTGGTATATTAGTCTATCGAATGTAAACAATACAACAATATAATCATAAATATCCTAATTATTTTATTATATAATATTATTTTTACTATTATTATTTTTACTATTATATCCTATTTAATAATTTATCTATATTAGGATATTATTAATTTGTTATTTACAATTAATTTATGATTTGAAGTATTATTTTTAAAATAAGATAATAAATGCAAATTAATACAAAATATTAGTATTATATTTTAACATAATTATGGTTTTAATGGTTTTATGCACTATAATCAATAAAATAGACCCTAAATACTTAAAACTATATATAGTTATAGAAACATATTAAATTTAATAAACTTATTTAATATCCCCCCTAAATATTACTTAAAATAATCAGCCTATAGAATTATCCCCCCGTAGATGTTGATAGTATGAGTATTGAATATATATATGGTTTTTTTTGCATACTTGCAGGCATATATTTTGAATTTGGTAGAAAAAAATATTATGATATCTTTTGGATATCTATGCTTTATTTAGGCGTAATGCTTCATTTTAATATGTATGAATTATTTGGAATAATATTATTAACAATCGCAAATTACTTAAAAAAGCATACTAAGCTCATTGCGTATATTGGCATAATATTCTTTGTAATATCGTACTTACTTTCTGGTTCTTATTATGCTTTATCATTGGTAATGTATTACTTTATTGCATCAGCACTTTATCACTGTAATTTAATGGAAGGTCAAGAAACCAAATATTTGATAGGTATTGCTTATTTGAGTGGTTTTCTCATCTCTTCGTCCTTATTTTTAGATTCTGTGCTTTTTGTGATACCTATTCCGATTTATTGCTTAATTAAAAATTATCGAAATTATCCTTCAGAATTTGAAGATATTACTTTACCGGATTTTGCAAGATTGGCCACTTCTATTAAGAAAAGTGAAAAAGATGTAAAACCTAACGACCACGTGGTAGGATATGATAAAAAATCTTTGATACGTGCAGGATTTGAGAATAACCCTAAAAACCCTTATTTAAATAATAATATTGACATATCAGCTATTGGTGAGTTATCCAATAGTATGAAGCATAAACTTAATTATAATAATTCATCAAACTTTGATAGTACATTACTTGACAAAAAAGTATGGATTACCCCTCACATTCCGTTTATGCTATTCATTGGATTTTCTTATATCGTATTTTGGTTTGTAAGAAAGCCCCTATTATTTGTACTTATTGATAATTTGGTACATTAAAAATAAATATATAAATAAAATATAGTATAATAAATATAAATTAAATTATACTTAATTTAATTAATTATATTTTTAAATTATAAAACATAAGTTATAACTTACCAACTAAATATAATAAATAATAAAATTAAATAAATTTATAAAAGTGGGATATTACGACTAACAATAATAACAATACGAGTAATACAAATAAAGAATCAATAATCGAAGATTTCGGAATTTTTTTACATATGCTAATGGGTAGGCAGATAGAAATCTCTAAAAAAAAATTTCCAAATATTGAAGAGGAATATACAAAACTTACAATAATTCAGTTAGATTACTTGTATGCAATATATAATTTGGATAACCCCTCTTTTTCAGATATTGCTAAGTTTATGAATGTTGCAAATTCATCAGTTAGTGAAATGTATCGAAAATTATATGATAAAGGTTATGTATCTAAATCGAGGTCTAAAAAAGACCGTAGAGAATATCAAATATCTTTAACGTTTAAAGGTCGGAGATTAATTTATAAAGATTTAGTTTCATCAATTTATTTATCAAAAGAAATTTTTGAAAAAATACCTGATGAAAATGTATTGAACGCATATGAAGTTTTAAAAGATTATTTATATGAAGTTAAATCCAAAGAACTTGAACAATATTTTAAAAAATATGCAGAATATAAAAGTATTGAAAAAGAATTTTTGGATTAATAATATAAAATAAATAAAAATAATTGCAATAATAAAGAATTGTAAATAAAAATAATAAATTAGTATAATTCCAAATATTTTTTATTTTTTTTCATTAAATATTTTTGATGATACTCTTCTGCCTTATAAAATTCTGTTGCTTTTCTAATTCTTGTAACTATTTTTTTATCAATTCTCATATCATCAAGTGTTTTTTGCACTTTTTTTAAGGATTTTTTGGCTAAATCACACTGTTTTTTGGTTGTATAAAATATGGTGGAAGCATATTGCTCCCCAACATCCCAACCTTGCCTATTTACGGTGGTAGGGTCATGATTAATCCAAAAAATATCCAGTAATTCCTCATAATCAATCATTTTAATGTCATAAATTATAGTAACCACTTCAACGTGCCCAGTATTACCGCCACATACCTCTTCATAAGTAGGGTATTTAGTTTTACCGCCCATATAACCCACTTCAGTATCTAAAACGCCCTTGACTCTTCTGAACAACTCTTCCGAACCCCAAAAACAGCCCATTCCAAATATTGCTATATCATAATTAGGATTGGGATTGTGTATATTTAAATTAACTTCACTACACATATAATCACCAGCATTATGATTATATTTTAAACCATAGTACGTGTAATAACTTATTAAATACCTAACTATTAATAATTAAAATATAGTCATATAATTCTATAAAGTAGACATTATAAATAACTATTTTTAAGTATGTTTTAAGGTTATAATGAATGTTAAATATAAATAACTCGGATAATAAAATATTATTTATAAATTAACCAATGGGATATTCAAATTGCTAATTTTTGACTTAAAGGTGAGATTTTGACTAATACAGCAGATAATGGGGAAAATAAAAATATGTCAAATATCAATAATGTTAAAGATATATCCAAAATTAAAGAACAAATCCAAGATAGTCTTAAGGAAGACATAAATACAATATATTACTTCTCTGGTACGGGTAATTCATATTATGTAGCAAGAGAACTTGCTAAAAGGCTTGAAAATACGGAAAATACGGAAAATAAAGGTAATGAAGATAATGAAGATAATGAAGATAACAAAACTAAAGAGATTGTATATAATAAATTAGATATATCTAATTTAAAAAATACAAGAATTATATCAATTGCAAATGAACTAAAAAATAGAAATATTATTAATAATTCTGATAAAATAATATTTATATACCCAGTTTATGGATTTGGAATACCTGAAATCGTTGAAAGATTTATAAATAGAATAAATATTAAAAATCCACAAGTAAATGTATATAGCATCGCAACTTGTGGAAAAATGCCTGGTGGTGTACACTACCACATAAACAAGTTATTAAATAAAAAAGGAATCGAATTAAAAGCAGGTTATACGTTAAAAATGCCAAACAACTATATTTTAGCATTTAACCCACCATCTGCTCAAGATGTAAACCATATGTTGGATAATACGGATGTTGATATTTTGAAATTAAGTGTTTTGATTAGAAATAATCGGGAAAATACTGCAAAGGATTCATTATTTGGTAAACTATCATCAGACGTTTTATATCCATTTTGGAAAAAGGGATTATACAAATTTGATGAAAAATTTAAGATATCAAAAGACTGTAATCTTTGTGGAATATGTGAAAAAATTTGCCCTGTTAACAATATAGAAATCATAGATAATGAAAATTTAGAATATAACGATAGAATTATCTTTAAACATAAATGCCAAGAATGTTTATCCTGCATTCAAACTTGCCCGGTTAGGGCTATTAGTTATGGAAATAGCAATAAAAAAAGACGTTATTTTAACCCTCGGGTTAAAATTAATGAGTTAATCGAAGCCAATACTAAGACTAAAAATAACTAAAAATAACTAATTAAATAATTTATGAATAAAAATTAACTTTTATTTTAATTTTGAATTTAAATATTACTTTTTAATTGATTTTTAGGTCTTTAAACGCAGGAGGTTGGCTATTATGGATTTAAGTATTAAAAATTTAAAAAAAATGTATTTAAATGGTCAAATGGGTGTTAATGACGAAAATATGGAAGAATTAAATAAAATATTCAATGTAATTAATTTAAATAATGGTAAAGTTTACAATTTTGAAGCTGAAAATATAACATACCTTAAAGCGATTTTAACGAATATTTTAGAATTTCAAAATTCAAATATGGAGTATACGTTTGAAAGAGGTATCATATTTGCAATATTTACAATTTTATTTTTAGGGCTTTCAAGTATTTCAATTACAAATTTAATTACAATTATGACTGCATTATTCTTTGGAGTTTATGTCAGTTTATTGTATTCCGCATATTCCATTGTTTTTTTATTATTCGTATTATACATAGCTTATCATAATATGCTGTACAATAAGTTAATTATTGCAATATTTACAATTTCAATACTGGTTAATTATTATTTGTACTATATTTTCGGATTCTTAGACTCTTTAATTATGTATTCGCTGTGTATCGGTGGTATGCTAACCATAATAGCGTATATTTATCTAAAATATCGTTTAATTGCAAAAGAGAAAAAATTAACTTGCAAGATGATTAGTACCATTTTTAAGTTAAATTTACCTATTGAAGATAGTATCAAGTACAATATGTCTATATGCAGAGAATATGCAAAAATAACCGCTATGCTATTAAATAAAGCTGGTTTTAACGATATTTATTACTTTGTGATACTTGGGCACGTTGCTACAGGTTTAAAATTAAATGGTAAATATTACGTTTTAGACCAAAGATTACCCATATTGTCATTAAACGATTGGTTGTATAAGGTTGGACGTAAACAGGTAGATGCGTATAGTTTAAAATTTTTAGAAAAAAATAACTCGAATGAATCAAAAAACAATGAAACCACTTTAAAAATAACCTTGGAAGATATAAAAACAATTTATCGTGATTATGACCATAACAAAAATTTATACGGGGAATTGGATTATATTGAAATTTCTAAAAAATTATTAAATTTATTAAATTGCCATCCAAAACCGATATTAAATAAAAAACCAGATTTTAGTATTTCTTTGAAATATTATATTCGTGAAATTGATGATATCATTGAATATAGTATACTAAGAATGCTTTATTTAGCTGTTGAAAAGAAATTCGGGAGTAATATTTCTAAAATCTCAAATATTGAAATTATTAAAAGTAAAGACGTTAAAAATGAATTAGTAATTAATATATGGATTAACAATAAAAATTAATTTATTAGTATTACATTTGTTATTATTTTCATTTTTATTACTTTTAAATATTTATTTTCCGTACATATGTTTAGGGTAATAACTATTAAATAGGATTATGTATAATATATGTAATTTATAATATATATAAACTAAAAATTCACAGATGGATTATAATAATATGTATATATTAAATAATTCAATCTCCGAATTTAAATTATACACAAATAATTCAGCGTGATAGTTTGAAAAGAGCACAAATATCTCTTGAATTAATAATTTTGCTGTTTGCAGTAATTTCAGTAGCCGCTATTGCGGGCTACACCTATATTTCAGGGGTTAAAGACACTTTACAACCGATAAATGCTACAGATTATGTGGACTATTTCAATAATCCTAATATCAACAATACACCCTCAAATAGTACGAATAGTACGAATAATACAAATAGCACCCCTACCGAATCATACGTGGGTTATATATACATTCGATATTGTAGAATCTACGACCCGGGTAGTTCGGAAAGCTCAAACTTCCGAGCCGTTAAAGAAGATGGAACGACTTATAAAATAAATGGCGGTCAAGTTGTCGACTCTTCGGGCACTGTAATAGTTCAACCAGGATTGGACGTTTCAATATCGCCTACAGCGGAAGTTAAGGGAAAATCCATATCTTCAAACCCTGCAACAGATTACTATTCAGTTTCTGTTAACGGTACTGCAATATCTGGACACCATAAGGACAGCTTTGTGGTAAAATCGGTTTCAAATCCAAAAAATATACACTTATCAGAAGATGCCGACGGTTCAATATACTTACATATTAATCCTTACGAATATTATGGAGTTATTGAATTTTACTAAATATTAATAAACTATCAATAAAAATAACTTATTAACTTATTAATTTTTTTAAATAATTTATTTTATAACGTATTTCTATTTTTTATATAATCCCATATATCTAAAAAAATAATAAACTAATAAAATAAAATAAAAATAAGTATTTTTTAAATTATCGTTTTTGACGTTGTATTCTCTGTTTTAAAATACAAGCACCGCCTCTATTTCCACCTATTGGGTGTTTTGGAGTCCCTAAACAATTCATACATCTTGCCATTACCCCTGCTCCGAGTGCTAATCCATCCTCAACAAAAACGACGTGGTCGTTTGGATTGTCCCAAATATTCAAAGCTTTTAGCATTTCTATTAAAACCTCTGGTTTTTGGCCTGTAATACCTGCCCTACCAGTAATACCCACGGCAGATTTTTCATTTACTAAACCATTGTCTTTAGCTATTTTTATTACCCTACAAGCCACTTTCGCCGATACTAAATCCAAACAATATAACATAGTGTTAATATTTGATTTTTCGTAGAGTTCTTTACCTATTTCTTCCAATTTTATTAAATCGCTACCATTATCTCCCACATCACAGCCTATTAAATAAGTACCTGCTTTTTCAGCTGCTTCTGTGTCTAATGGTACTGTACCGTATCTTGTACGCCCATTTGGCACTCTTTCGACACTTATAAGTTTATGGAATTCATCACAATATTCTTCTGCAAGCTGTTTGTTAATTTTTCCAGTTTTATTTTGAATATCTAAAACAGCTCCTCCTTTTTTACTCACAAGTCCAGTACCTCGAACAATTGCATCAGGAATAGCCCCAGCTAAACCGCACAAATTACCTACAACTTTTGCATAAGGCAACTCATCATTTATTACCCTACCTGCGAGTGTTGTACCAAAATCAATTGATATGCAAGGATTTCTAAAGTCTACTTCTGTCCATTTTGCACCAGATTTTAAACCAGCGGTCACCAATTCTCCTTCCATTTCATTTGCTACTGCTTCCTTACCTTTTGGAGGTACTACACCTGTCACGGCACCATCAAACATTACTTTTTCAACTAAACAATATTTTTGTAATCGCTCAGGAAGTTGTTTTTTAGTCATAATTGGGGTCATCTTAGAGTTAGGAATTCCCGCATTTCTACAGCCTTGTGCGAGTGCAACAATCATATTACCTACTTCTTCAGGCGATGCAAAACCTGCAGTAACTCCAGTACTTCGTACAACAAAATCAATATCGTTAGGTGTTAAATGTGCCTTTTCTAAAGCTCCAACTAATACGTCTTTTACCATATCTGAAACAGCTTCTTTGGTTAGCTCAATACCCCATATTGTAGTACCGAATACATTTTCGTCTTTTTTAGCAACCCTAACATCACGAGTCATTCTTACATCTTTACTTACTAAATAAGTAATACCTTCTTCCATATCGGTTGCTGTAATAATTGCTTTGGTGGTAGTATTTCCCAATTCTACAGATGCTACAACATAATAAGGTTTTACGTGCTGATTAGGACCTACTTGTCGGGGATTTAAGTCCATTAAATCAACGGTTTTAGACATAGAATAATTTACTTTCACAGATTTTTTGAATATGGATTTTATAGAGTCCATAATACCCATAGTATCACTTCCACATACCGCTATATAAAAAATAAATATTTAAGAGATTAAAAGTTAATATTAAATTTTATCGTACATTTTTAAACAATAATAAATTATACATAATAAAATAGGTTTAAAAAGTATAAATATCTATTTAATTTGATTTTAAAATAATTATATTAGATACTGCCATAGCACAGTTATTTAAACTAATTTATGCCACATATTAAATTATATATTATACAATTAAATTGCAAAATTTGGGAAATAATTCAATAGATTTATATATTATAAAATACACGAATATATTTACACATATGTGTAAAACATTTTGTAAACTTACAAAGTGAACTATGCATATGTGGAATTATAGAGTATGGTAACTTTAAATATTATATAAATATGCGACACCCAAAGATAGCTAAGATAGCTAACATAATAATATTTAAACTTAAGTTAATATAATTATATTCATAATATTTTATAAGTATTATGGATAGTTTAATTGTAAAACCTAAATTAAGTAGCTAATTATTAAGGAAAACTTAAAAATGCTTTTGCAATACAATACAAATAATATCTAACACATATTGATACCTCAATATTTTCATATTGAAGACGATACACTAAATTTTAATTATTCTTATTGTATATATTTTGAGTTATAATATTATAATAATATTATAATAATATTGTACTATGTATGTTTGTATATTCTATTTTTATTTTAATTTTTTAAAATTTAACGAACTGATTTTTTTACGTTAAATTATTATTATTATTGACATTTTGATTTTATTTTAATTTTATATAGTATAATTACAATATTGTATACAAATGAAATAATGAAATAATGAAATAATACAATATATAAAAATAAATTATTAAAGAAGAGATAAAATGAATAACGAACTAAAAAATGAAAATGATGACGTGGAAAATTCTGAAGACTTATGCAAAGCGATTAACGGAATTGAAAATATAGATACTTCAAAATTAAATATACTTGACGAAGAACTTATAAATTCTTCATTAGCAGGTATTTCTCATAAAAAATCATTGGAATTATGGGATTTAGACTTAGATGTGCTATTAAACACGACAAATAATTTAAAAATTATTTGTAAAAATAATCAAAAGCCAAAAATGGATTTATGTTCTATAATAAATGCGAAATCTGGAAAATGTACGCAAAACTGTTCATTTTGTGCTCAATCAATCCATAATACTTGTGAAATAGACGAATATGGCTTAAAAACACCTGAAGAAATATTGAAAAATGCAAAAGGAATGGAAAAATATTGCAATAGATATTCAATAGTCACGAGCGGTAAAAAGGTATCTGATGAGGAATTTGAAACGATTCTCGGAACATTGATATCAATACAGAAAGAAACAAGTTTAAAAACTTGTGCATCATTAGGTATACTATCAAAAGACCAAATAAAAGCTTTTGCAGAAAATAATATACGATTACACAATAATTTAGAAACTTCAAAAAATTATTTCGATAAAATTTGTACAACCCACAGTTATGAAGACAAGTACAAAGTTAGTCAAAAAGCTAAAAAATACGGCGTAAGCGTATGTAGTGGCGGTATTTTTGGGCTTGGAGAATCTAAAAAAGATAGGCACAGTATGTTATATGATTTAAAGGAACTTGGTGTCGATAGTATCGCATTAAACTTATTACACCCTATTAAAGGTACTAAAAACTACGAATTACTCGATAATAAGGTTTATACACCCATAGGCGTGATTGAAGCTTTAAAATCAATTGCAATTGCAAAAATAATTTATCCACAAAGTAATATACGATTATGTGGCGGTAGAGAGCACGTTTTAAAAGACTTGCAGAATTTAGCACTTTATTCACTTGACGGGCTTATGGTTGGGAACTATTTAACTACCGATGGTCGAAATCCTGATAAAGATTTAAAAATGTTAAAAGAAATGGGTTTTTAATAAATTTTAAAAACTGATTAATTTTAAATTAATTAAGTTAAAAAGATAAAAAAGATTTAAATTATTATATTCTATTTTATTATTATTTTATTATTTTATTATTATTATTATTAGATTATTTTATTTTTTTACTAATTTTCATAGAATACCAAAGACCCGTAAAAGTCGTGTGGTAAAGTGTATAAATAAACACCTTCTTGAGGATATATTTTAATATCCACAGTACCATCACTATCTAAGGCAGTAGCCAAATACCTGTTAGTTCCGTATTCGTCAACTAAATTAGTATTATTAAGTTTTAACACATACTTCGCCTGAGGCAATGGATGTGTAGCTTCATCTATTGGTTTTACCATAAAATATTCAATATTGTGTAATCTATAAACTATACCTGTATGACCCGGGATACTCGTATCATTTGCCACCAATTCCGGCTGAACATCCCCATTACTCTGAACCAGACCGTCACTATTCAGCGTATAGGCGACTCCATTCGTATCCACTGCTATAAAGTTAGATTCATATGCAGTTTGTGGCTTTGCAGGGTCGTATATTAAACAAGCACCAATACGCACATTACCTATTAACGGACCCAAAACGGTTTTATTAGTTGTATTTTGAACATCTCCAGTTGAATAAGAGCCTAATATGTTCATATTGCTCAAAATTCCCGAACTTTCGGCAACGTCATTTAAAAATACGTATGCTAAAATCGAAGCTGAAAGTATTACAATCAGTAATAATAATACCAATTCCAGAGATATTTGTCCATTCCGTGATTTTAAGGATTTTAAAGATTTTAATCTCAAAATATCACCTCTAAACAATTAAGTGGGCAAGATTCCCAATAATGAGGCTTAATTACATTACATATATATCATAAGTAATATATATTAAGTATTTTTGAATTTAATATCGTTGGACTTAAAAATAGGTAAAATTAATTTGAAACATTAGTAAGATAGATTATTTTTTTATTCTATAGTATTATTTATAAAATTATTACTATATTAAGTAAATAGATACAAAATAGGAAATAATGTCAATTTTGAAAACTAAATTTTAATGATTCTGGGTAAATGCTTATATATAAGAATATATATTTATAAACCTTAAAATGATTTAAAAAGTATTTAAAAATATTTAAAAAGTATTTAAATTTATTTAAACTTAAAACACGTGAGTAAAATGGATAAAATTAATAAATATGGGAATAATAATAAGACTAAGAATAATAAAACCTCATCAAAAAATACTGGTGGAAAATTAGGGATTTTCACACTTACGGGGCTTATTATAGGTCCGTTATTAGGTTCAGGAATCGTTATGATGCCCCCTTTAGTGCACGAAACACTCGGGGACTATTCTATTTTTGGATGGATATTTATGATGACATTGAGCGGAATATTTGCATACATTGCAAGTAAATTATGCGTATTATTCCCCGGAGACTCAGGTTTAGCCGATGTTGTAGAATATTCTTTCGGAAAATCCTTCAGAAATTTAACTGCGACATATTTAATATTTTCTGCATTTATGGGGCCTGTAATCGTACTTATGGTTTCGAGTGAGTATTTATCTTCATTAATTGCAAATTTTGGATTAGCATTACCTGCAGAAGTTTACGTAATGATACTAATCTCAATAGCATTTATTACGCTTTTAAAAGATATTGCAGAAGTTGGAAAAATTTCAACCTTGTTATCGGGAATTATATCCGTAGTTCTCCTAACAGGGGGCTTATTTACAATTGCTTTTTATAGAAAAGACCCCTTATTTGTACCAATTACATTATCCAGCAGTGAAATAGGAAATTCATTTTTAATAATGTTTTGGTCAATTATAGGGTGGGAGATTTTGGGAAATTACAGCTTAGAAGTGGAGCATCCTAAAAAAATAATACCTAAATCAGCGTTGCTCGCTGTTTTAATCGTTTCAACAGTTTATTTTGTGGTTTCATTCGCAATACAGGCGATAGATACAAATATTGTACATCCGGAAAATATGATATCTATGTTATCATTAATACTATACCCTTTATTTGGGGATATCTCAAATATGCTATTAACAATTACAATTACGGGGCTTTGCTTCTGCGCATATATGATGATAATAGGGGGCGTAAGTAGATTAATAAACTCACAAGCTTTAAATGGAGCTTTTCCAAGCTTTTTGTGCGGTATATTATCGAAAAGGAATAAATCAAATGTTCCAATCGGCGGAATTGGATTCTTATATATTATGAATATAATCACTGTATTAATACTTACTTTCAAATTATTAAATTTAACTGACATAATTACTATGACAAACGCATTTTTGATTGGCAATGCTTTGTTATCATTATTAGCGTCTGTTAAAGTATTTAAAAACAGTTTACCACGGTTTGGGGCAATATTATTATCCATATGTTTTACCATTATACTTATGTTCTCCTCACCGTGGGTTTTGAGTATTTTGGGATTTTTTTTGGTAGTTGCACTATTTAATAAGTATTTAGATAAAAAATAATAAAGTATAAAATAATAATAAAATATAAAATAATAATAAAGTATAAAATAAAAAAAATAAATCAAATATTAATATTTAATTTAAATTCTCTTTTGCCCATTTTTCGCCTGCTTCTAATACCTTAACATTCATAGGTATTAATTTAGGCTTTTTAGCAAATGTTTTCTCGATTGCACTTACAAAAGTCTCTTTTGATAAACCTGTTGTGTTTAAAGCCATAATTACGCCCAACATAACAGTATTCATAGCTCTTTCGTTACCCATTTCTCTTGCAAGTTTTAAAGCGGGCACTTCAATGATTTTAACATCTTTTGAAACGTTTAAATTTAATTCTTCAATATTTCCGACGTTTTCATCATACAATATAATTCCGCCTTCTTTTACATCTTTTGCAAAGCTTTCTAAAGATGGTCTGTTAAATGCAACCAATAAATCGGGAGCATAAACCACTGGCGAGCCGATATCTTTTCCCGAAATTACAACGGAACAGTTTGAGGTTCCTCCTCTCTGTTCTGGTCCATATGATGGATACCACGAAACATTGTTCCTTGCACTACAAGCTGCTTCTGCGAGTGTTAAACCCATACTTAAAACACCCTGACCGCCAAATCCTGCAATTTTAACGTGTTTTTCATTAAATTCTGGGTCGTATATTGCATTTTCAGCACCACATTCAACGTTAAAGATTTTATTCAAAGATTCTGTTGAAAAATCACTTTCTGGTCGGTCATATGGTTCTGATTCTTCGTAATTATCCCTAAATACGCCTAATGGGAACTCTTTTTCCATTTGTTCATTTATAAACTGTTCTGCCATTTTACTATCTTGTTTTAAGTTAGTTGGGCAAGGGCTCAAAATTTCAATGAAAGAATAACCTTTCCCTTCTTTTTGAATCTGTAAAGCCTTTTTGATTGACTGTCTTGCTTTTCTAATGTGTTTAATGTCTGATACAGAAACTCTCGCAATATAAACTGGAGCTTTTAAGTTGTTCAACAATTCACACATATGAATTGGATAACCAGCGTATGCCGGGTCCCTACCATTTAAACACGTTGTTGTTCTTTCTCCGACCAATGTTGTTGGAGCCATTTGTCCACCAGTCATTCCGTAAACTGTATTATTTACGAAAAATACTGCCATCTTTTCGCCTCTGTTTGCAGCTTGCATTGTTTCATTTAAGCCGATTGAAGCAAGGTCTCCATCTCCTTGGTAAGATAAAACAATTGCGTTATCTTGAGCTCTTGATACACCCGTACCAACTGCTGGAGCTCTACCGTGTGCTACTTGTATGTTTCCACAGTTAAAATAATAATAAGCGAATACAGCACAGCCTACAGGGCTAATCATTACGCATCTGTCCATTATGTCTAATTCTTCCATTGCTTCGCCGATTAATTTATGTATGATACCATGACCGCAACCTGCACAGTAGTGTGTTGCAGTAGGTGCTGAACCGCCTTTCCTCGGGAATTCTTCCAAAAGTCCTTTTGGGTTTCTTATTACTTTTTCAGTAGCTGTTTCGCACATATTTTCTGTGTTTGTCTTCATAATTTCCCCTAATTAGTTATTCTTTATTTATTATTAAATATTATTCTTATTCTTAAAATTTTAATCTTAATTTAATCTTAATTTAATCTTAAATTTAAATATTATCTCTTAATTTCAGACATTATTTTTTCAATATCCATTAATTTACCGCCCATGCTATTAACCAAGGATACTGGTTTATTGCATTCTATTGCAAGTTTCACATCTTCCATCATTTGTCCGTTGCTCATTTCAACAGATATAAATCTTGTATTGATATCGTTTCTATCCGCTAATTCTTTTAATCTATCCTTTGGGAATGGATATAATGAAATAGGTCTAAATAAGCCTACTTTTAAACCTTCTTTCCTTGCGGTATCTACTGCACTTTTAGCGATTCTGCTACTTATTCCATATGAAACCAAAATAATTTCCGCATCTTCAACCATATACTCATCGTAAAGTACTTCATTAGCTTCTACTTCTGCGTATTTTTCCTGTAATTTATAATTGAATTCTTCCAACTGGTCAAAATCTAAGAAAATTGAAGTTATTAAATTTTCCATTGTGTCTTCTGTTCCACATACTGCCCAAGATTTATCTATTTTTGGCTGAGCTGACGTTTCAGGGAATTGTAATGGCTCAACCATTTGACCTAAAACACCGTCTGCTAAAACTACAACTGGATTTTTGTATTTTGTAGATAATTCAAACGCTTTCATTGTAAAATCGCACATTTCTTGAACTGAACTTGGGGCAAGTACAATATTTCTATAGTTCCCGTGCCCTCCGCCTTTTACAACTTGGTTATAATCCCCCTGTTCTGGTCCTATATTACCTAAACCAGGTCCTGCTCTCATAATATCCACAATTACACAAGGAAGTTCCGCACCTGCTAAAAATGAAACTCCTTCTTGTTTTAAACTGATACCTGGACCTGATGAAGCTGTAAGAACTCTGTGCCCTGTTGAAGCTGCACCATAAACCATATTTATAGCTGCTTCTTCCGATTCAGCTTGTACGAATTTTCTTCCCACCATTGGGAAGTATTTTGAAGCTTCGTGTAATATTTCACTTGCCGGCGTAATTGGATATCCAAAATAACAATCACATCCTGCATACATAGCCCCTATAATCACTGCTGTGTTTCCTTTTATCAATTGAGTAGCCATAATTTACCTCTATGCAATTTAGTTAGTATTTAACGATTATTTCATAATAATATTATCTATTTGCTGTTTTATCTTATTCTATTATTATATTTTTTAATTTTGTTTTATTTATTTTTTAATTTTATTATTATTTTATAATTTTATTATTATTTTATATTTTATTATTATTATTTTATAATTTTATTATTTTTTTAATTATTTTTGAATTTAAAGTTATTTCTTGTTTTTAAGTGGTATATGTATTTCGATTGCCAAAGGTTCCGGACATGTGTAATAACAGTTAGCACAGCCTGTGCAACCTTCTCCAATGTATTTTACATAGTGATAGCCTCTTTCATTGAACTCTTCACTCATAATTAATACATCTTTTGGACAAGCAATAATACATCTTTCGCATGCTTTACATTCCAATATGTTTATAACAGGGTATGGATTACTCATATTTTCACTCTTTAAGTTAGTATATTAATATTTTTTAAGTTTAATTTATCATATTTAATCATTATAATTAATTTCAAGATATATTATAAAACCATCGTATATAAATTTTAAGAAAATAAAGTTCATATTTTATGATTTTTTGCATATCTCTTCGGTATCCTGCGTGTTAGGATATAGAAAGATTAAAAATAAAAATTTAGTAATGTTAATATTACTATTAATTTTCTATTGATTGTTTATTCTATTTGTCGTATTTCAACAATCCGTATTATTTATTGCATAAATCCTTATCTTTATGTCTTATGCAATTTCTCCTGATTTTTCCACTTATAGTTTTTGGCAATTCTTCCACAAATTCAACTATTCTTGGATATTTGTACGGTGCTGTCGTATTTTTAACGTGATTTTGTAATTCCTTTTTCAAGTCATCTGAAGCAGTATAATCCTTTGCAAGAACTATTGTAGCTTTTACAACCTGGCCTCTAACTGGATGAGGTACACCGGTTATTGCACATTCCAGTACTGCCGGATGAGTCATTAAAGCACTTTCTACTTCGAAAGGACCTATTTTATAACCAGAACTTTTTATTATATCATCGGTTCTACCTACAAACCATAAATATCCATCTTCATCTTTCCAAGCTGTATCGCCTGTATGATAAACTCCACCATACCACGCTGAATTTGTTTTTTCTTCGTCGTGGTATCCTGCAAACATTCCTACAGGTTTATTTTCCCTATCGGTCATTACAACGATTTCCCCTTCTTCTCCGACGTCGCACTCTTCTCCTGCATAATTTAACAACTTTATATCGTATAATGGTGATACTTTACCCATAGAACCAGGTTTTGGTTCCATTCCTGGGAAATTGGCCACTACTGCAACCAATTCAGTTTGTCCAAATCCTTCCATCAGTTTTAAACCAGTGAATTCATAAAATTTGTTATATACTTCAGGATTTAACGGTTCTCCAGCTGTCACAGCATATTTCAAAGTTGAAAACTCATATTTTGATAAATCTTCTTTTATCAAAAATCTATATACTGTAGGTGGTGCGCAAAACGTTGTTACGCCGTGTTTTGAAGCTTTATTAAGCATATGTTTAGCATCAAACTTTTCGTAGTCGTAAACAAATACTGCTGAACCACATATCCATTGACCATAGAGTTTACCCCATAAACATTTTGCCCAACCGGTGTCTGCTACTGTGTAGTGCAAACCGTCTTCTTGTACATTTTGCCAGAACTTAGAAGTTAGTATATGACCTAATGGATATAAGTAATCGTGTTTTATTAATTTAGGAAATCCTGACGTACCTGATGAGAAATATCCTACCATAGTGTCGCCATTTTCTGTTTCGCATTCTTTTGGTTTAACAAAAGTTTCAGAAGTTTTTTCAAATTCTTTTCTGAAATTAGCCCAATTTTCAACGTCTTTATTTCCAACTGAAACTCTTTTGAATTTTAAATCGTCGTTAACTTCATCATAAGCTTCATTTACATATTGCAAAACGCTTTCATCGTCTATACAAACAACCATTTTCATTTTAGCTTCTTCAGCCCTGTATACGATGTCTCTTGTGGTTAACATATGTGTAGCAGGCAATGCTATTGCACCTATCTTATGGAGTGCCAATATGCAGAACCAGAATTCATAACGGCTTTTTAAGGTGAGCATTACTACATCGCCCTTTTTTATACCATTATTTAAGAAGAAATTCGCTGTTTTATCACTATATTTTTTCATATCGCTGAATGTAAATATTTTTTCTACACCCTCGTCATTGCACCATATTAATGCTTTTTTGTCAGGATGTTCTTTTGCGTATCTATCTACTACGTCGTATGCAAAATTAAAGTTTTCTGGAACGTTTATCTCAAAATTTTCCTTAAAATCTTCGTATGATTCAAAATCTACCTTGTTTACATATTCATTTAATAATGAAACCATAAATTCACCTTTTAATTATTGTCCTTATCAGTTTATAAACTCGTAAATCATCAAATCTGAAAAATGAGTGAATTTGATACTATGGAAATATTATAAAAAATTAAAAATTATTTTAATTTTAATAATTCATATATGTCAATACTTCAATGTTATCTACTTCAATGTTATCTACTTCAATAATACCTATTCTATTTTTCAATACGATTTCTCATTTCTCAAATTTAATTTTTTATACTCGTCTTTTTAATTTAATTTTTCCGTTTAATTTTTATCTTTTTAGTTATTTTTAATTATACAAGTAAATCTAAAAATTTAGCTTTTTTACCTTCTAATGCTTCCATTGCGTGTTCGTATGCTGAATCAAAGTACATTGAATCTCCTTCGTTCAATACGATTTCATTATTATTGATGTAAACTTTAAGCACACCTTCAATTACATATATAAACTCTTGTCCTAAGTGAGTATTATCTGAAGGTCTTGTACCGTCTTCTCTTGGTTCCACGGTTACTATGAACGGCTCTGCTTTTTTATGAGTTAAATTAGATGCTAAATTTTCGTATTTGTATTCTTTACGTCTATTTACTTCTACGCCTTGATTTTTACGAGTGACTGAAAATATGTGCATTTTCGTATCCTTACCAGTAAGTAGTAGACTTAGGTCTACATTAAACTTATGTGCTATTTCGCATAGCATGCTCGCTGGTATATCAGCGTCGCCACTTTCGTAGGCACGATACTGTTCTGGAGATATATGCAAATATTCCGCCATTTCTTCAATGCTGATTCCTGTAATTTCTCTAAACTCAATAATTCTCAAAATAATATCTTTAATATTGCTTTTCATCTTAATCACCATACTTTTAGTTTTGGTTTGGTTTTTTGTTTATTTATTTTTTGTTTATTTTTTGTTTATTTTTGATTTTAGTCGATTTTTTTTGACTAACTATGTAATGATAGTATATTCTAATATATTACTATCTATCAATATAATAAAAAATATAGTATATATAATTAATTATTCGGCAATTACCTTTTATAAACCATTAAAAAAGTGAAAAAATCAGGATATTTATAGGAATTGTTCAATAAAAATTGAAGTAAAAATTTAAGCACAAAATAACCAATATGATTAATCTAAGTAATCTAAGTAATCTAAGTAATCTAATTAATCTAAAAAATAATAAAAAATAATATTATGGTAGTAGTATATACTAAAATTCGTAATAACCATATATTCATTAATACATTGGAATAACCATTTTCACGCCATTTACATCGTGTATACCTGCTTCAACACCATATACTTTTTGAATACTTTCGCTGTTAATAGTTTCGTCCCCACCTTCTGCGTAGATATTACCATCTTTTAATAATAAAAATTTATCAGAGTATTGTAAAGCAAGGTTTAAATCGTGCATAACGATTATTGAGGTTATATTTTGAGTTCTTGAAATATCTTTAATGATTTTCATAACTTCAAGCTGATTTTTAAGGTCCAAATTGTTTGTAGGCTCATCTAATAAAATTACTTTTGGTTCTTGTACTAATGCCCTACCAATAATTACTTTTTGCAATTCTCCACCGCTTAATTCATTGGTATTTCTCATAGCATATTTTTCAAGGTCCAAAAGCCTTAAAACTCGTTCAGTTATTTCAATATCTTTTTTACCAACTTCCCATTTTATATGAGGTTTCCTACCCAACAATAGTGTATCAAATACGGTCATATAATTTCCTTCTGACCGTTGAGGGACATACCCCACCTTTTTAGCAAGGTCTAATCGTCCTAATTTGTCCAAATCGTGGCTGTCAATCATTATGGTTCCTTTTTTAGGGCTTATTATCCTGTTTATACATTTTAACAAGGTACTTTTTCCTGCACCATTCACGCCCAATATTGAAACTACTTGCCCTTCGTCTACGTCAAATTGTATATTTTCAAGTATTTTAGAACATTTGTATTTAAACTCTATTCCGTCAACTGAAACTATCATGTTAATCTCCCAATACACTACTTTCAAAATTTTTTATAAATTTTAGTGATATACTCAATGAATATTAGATTATAAATTTATCAATATGTAAAATTGTAATTTATACATTATAATTGTAAATTAATAATAACTATTATTCTATATTATATGTTAATACTTTTTATAATTTTGTATTACGAATTGAATATGAAACCAATATTATTATTATTATTATTATTATTATTATTATTTTTAGTATTAACGTAATCAAAAAGTTATTAAGGTTTTTTATAACAATCGAGCTAGCAATACCCCAAATTCATTAAAAATTATATATTTCGGAAAGTATATATATTAATTTTAATAAACCTTTTTTGTAATATATATTTATTTTATTACAGTCTATTAATTCCGATAAAATAGTGAATTTTAGCATAATATTTGAATAAATAACATAATTATACGTATTCAATATGAAATATCGTGAATATCTAATTTTTTATAATTAACTAACAATAATGAATATTTTATAAAAAAATTTATGTTCAATATATTTTAAACATATTAACCCGAACGTATGTGCATAACTACTTTTTGAAAATATAATACAAATTAAAAATTTAAGTACCTTAAAAAATTTAAAAATTAATATAACTATAAAAATATTACCTAAGAGGGATACAATAATAAAAAAACAATATATTTTAATGATAATGGTTATCTTGTCGTTATTTGTGATATCTGATTCATCCGCTATATTGCCTGAATCTCCAAATACGCCCAATGTTATAAATTTAACACAAGATGATTTTACGTATAAACCACTTATAATTACTGAAGATGGTATTTACAATATAATGGAAGACGTAAAAGTATATAGTATAATCATAACGGCTGAAAACGTTACTATTGATGGTAATAATCACGTTATAGATTTTGAAGGTGCCGCATCCGGTATTACTGCTGAAGATATAGACGACAGCAAACTTGTAATTAAAAACTGTACGTTTAAAAATGCAATTAATATTATAGATGTTAATAAATTAGATGATGTTGTAATTAAAAACAACGAATTTACAAATTTCTACAGTTCTGCAATACAATACAATTATATAGATAATATTCTCATCAGGGATAATCTTATTGACGGTGCAGGATATGGTAAATCGGGTATTTACGAGGGTAATAATAATGTTGAAGCAAATAACACTTTCGTAGGCAATACCATTAAAGATTGTTATGTTGGTATATACATTGAAGAAGCATCAAAATTCAATGTATCAAATAACACAATTCAATTTAATGAGTTATCCAAAACTCACCCTATGGCAGGTATATCTGTAAAGGAACTTGATGAAACAGGTAATCATATTACATATGCAAATAACGTATTTAAAAACTGTAATATTGTACACGACTCAGATGTGTACATAAGATATATAGATATGTCCAATAACAAAATAAATGGTAAGGATATCGGATTATTCGTTAATGAATCATCTAAAATTACAGTTGATGACTCATATGCTGAAATATTTGTTTATAACTGTACAAATGTATCCATTGAAGAATCCAGTGATTACTTCTCAGCATATATGGAAAAGTCAAATGTTGAAATCAATGGAGCTACATTAAAATCAACAGATAAAATAATTGGTTTATTAAATTCTAACATTACCATAAAGGACAGTACATTATATGGTTCTACCTATTTGCGATATTCCAGTAGTTTAGGAGGCAAATTTAATGTTAATATTAGAGATTCAGTATTTGATGGAAGTGAATTCTACAAATATAATTACATTGATGAATCAATACCTTACTTTATTGATGTTTCAATTAGTAATACTACAATAACAAATACAACAATTGAAAATACAGTATTCAAAAATGTAAACGATGTATTTAATGATGAATTCCCATTATTGTACATAAATAATTGTACCTTTGAGAATATTGTAGATAGTGTATATGTCGAAGAAGATGATGTGTATCAACGTGTACTTAGTATTAAAAATTCAGAATTTACAAATATAGGTTCTGGAATTACACTATTGGAAAAATTAGATAGAAATTGTACAATTCAAAATAACGTATTTAAAGATACAAAATATTTCGAAATTAAATTGGATTGTGTAAGTGATAAAAATCCATATAATTATGTGTTAATTAATGATAACCAATTTGAAAAAGGTATAATATATAAAGAAACTAGATTCCGTGAAGAATATGTTAAATTGGAAAATAACACAGTAAATGGAAAAATTTTAAAAATTGTAAATTCGACTAATTCATCCGATACTATTTCAAGTATGGAATATGGTCAATTGATAATTATAAACTGTAGTAATAAAATATTTAAAAATATAAATATTTCCAATTCAGCAACGGGTATTACAGTAATACACTCTGAAAATATCACATTTAACAATGTAAATGTAAATAATTGTTATATGGGATATATATGTCAAGATGAAATACGTAAAAATGATAATATAAATCCACAACCTAAAATTACCATTAATGATTCCACATTCTCAGAAAACGGAATCGGCATTATAGGTAATCCAGAACTTGTGATTAACAATTCTAAAATTAAGGACAATGGTATCAATACATTAGATTTCATAAATTCAGTGCTACTACTTTCGACAACAGACGACGATGGAAGCCAAAGTATTAGTGGAATTATCGACTTATTTACTGAAGGAACTACATTCCATAAAATTGGCGTAGGTGTAATTGGTAATTCAAACATTTACAATTCCGAAATAACTGGAAACTCAGGTATTGGTATATTAGCGACTGATAAAATAACCGTCGAAAACTGTAATATATCAAACAACAAAATAAATGTAGATAATTCAGAAAAAATACTCATTGATATATTAACCAATATTCAATATATTGATGCAATGGATGAAATTGAATCAAATAATATTCAAATAATCGCTAAAACAGTAAATGATGCACTTGAACTTCCCGAAGTTATTGATACATTTGATATCAAAGGTGATTTTGGTATTGGGGTTATAAGTACACACAGTTTAATTGCAAAAAACAACTACATAGATAATAACGGTATTGCGGGTGTAATTGTAAAAGATTACATTATACTTGAAAATAACACTATTGTAAATCACGAAGGCTTTGATATAGAGCACAGCGACAAATCAGTGGTTGTTAAAACAACATATAAATCACCAGAATATTTCGCACAAGACTTCGGAAACCGAGAATACATAAAAATGGGTAGAAGTGTTGAAACAGAAATCATAGATGACGACCAAGGTAGACTTACAATATATACAAACATTACCAATGCCACATTAAACATTACAATCATACCAAATGACTGTACAATAGGTGCTGGTGTGATATACCTCGGTAAAGAATCCGGAAATATTAAAAATAACACCATTATGGATAACTACATTGGTATAGCCACTGTTTCATTAGGTGGTGCAGATATAGAAAAACCATTCTATAATAACTCAATATACAATAATGAAAGAATGGACATTGATACATTAGATGCAGGTATTATTGACTTTGACGTAGGAACTTCTGACGAAAAAGTTAATTTCTCATTTCCTATGTTCCCAAAACCAATGGTACTCCCATCAGAAATAAACATTACCTGTTATGTACTTGGATTAGGGGAACCAACTGTAAATGACGGAGAACTTTATTTAAACCCTAATTTAGATGGATTAGATGTTTTAATAAATTCAATCGTATCACAACTTACTGGAAAGACTTTTGACATTAACAAAGTAATTGATAGTATGGTTGTAGGTTCAGTTTGGGAATTAGATACCCCAACAGTTAAAGACTGTGCAATATCTGATGATAATTTAATTCTTGAAGGATACATTGGATATAATAAACCAAGTTTAAATTATGGTAATTCAACCGTATACGCATATTTAGTTAAGGATACAGCTGGAAACGGAGATACAACCTGCAAATACTATGGCGGTGGCTACAAATATCTTGGAAGTATTGATGTAGATAGTACTGGTGCATTCCAAGGTTCAATAAACGTAAGCAATTCTTCGGTTGAACTCGCAAAAGGAGACTTAATAACAACTCAAACAATATATAAAGGAATGATTTCAGAGTTTGGTAGAAACTACAGAATTGAAAAAGATTTGGGAGAAGCTCCTTACTTTAATGTAGTTAGCCCTACACCTGAAACAGTGTCATCAAATGAAAACTTTACAGTGAAAATTTCAACTGTAGACCCTGAATTAACTGGTAATGTATCATTCAACGGAGATACACACCCACTTTCAAAAATAGACGGCACTACAAATTACAGAACATACATTACTGCACCATTAGGTGATGAAACATTAGATGCTACAATACTTATTAAAAATAAATACAATAAAACATCTGAAAAAACAATTAGCATTAAAGTGCAAGATACATTAAAATTAAGCGTATACAATATTACGCCGGTAAACAATGGAACTGTTGTTTTACAGCTTAATGTGTCAGGCATTCCTACATTGCGAAACATTACGAACTTTACAGGTACTTTAAAACTATCAAGTACGAGTTCAATAAATGTGTCTGAATCCAATATTACAAAAGGTGCAATAACCTCAGAAGGTGTATTCTACAACAATATGAATATTTCAGATATAAATAACGGTGGAATACTCAGTATAGGTAATATTACACTAAATTTAAATGATGATTCAAATAGTAGTAAATTTGATATAAGAATTTCAAATATTGAATTAATAGATACTCATTCAAAAGAATATGAAGAAATATTAATTAACAATACATTATCTGATAAATTATCAAATATTGTACTTTCTTCAAAAATGAATGGTAAAATTGCAAGTATTAAAACTTCGACAGTGGAAAACGTTAATTTCACAGAAATAACATTCGATAACGGAATAACTATCGAAATACCAAGATTCGAAAATACATCTGTTGAAATTCCAGACAATTTGTTTGACTTAGATGGAGAATCCAAAAAGGTAGCTTCAGAAATCTATGGTGAAACATTAGATGATACGACTGCTGATGAAATATTGTATAATATTTCAGAAAACATTATGCCAATTATAAATAGCGGATTTGAAATCAGTTCAACAAGATTCTTACTTAAAAGTAATCCTGGAGAAACCATTAAAGCAGAAGTTCAGTTTACTGCTACAAATACCTCTGCAAAAGGTATATCTGTGATAAGAGTTCCGTTAAGTAAATTTAAACTTGTTGGAGTTTACGCAAAAACTTCTGAAAATAACATTACAAAATTAACAACTGAAAAAAGTTCTGTTGGATGGTATACCATAATCGATGACAAAATGGTGGAAGTTACATTAATACAAGACCCTGAGGTAGTTCTTAGTTATGAAGGTACAGTACCTACCCCAGCGCCAACTCCTACGCCAGTATATAGCTCATCAAATCGCCATCATCATACAAATGTGTCTGTTGAAAACACAACTACAATAAACGATACACCTATTGTAAACACTACCCAAAATGACACTGAATACGATAAACCAATTGGACCAATCGTGCCAGATGTGCCAGAATTAGAAAACGATACAAAAGCATTAAGTGAAAATACCACAACAAATGCAACCACCATACCAGGAGAAGCTCACGATGCTCTTTCCGATATGTTGATACCTGTAATCGTTGTAGTCGTTTTAATAGGCGTTGCTTTAGTTGCTTACAAGGGCAGAAAAAAAGAAGAAGAGATTTAAAAAATCTAACAAATAAAAATAATAAAATAAAATAATAAATAAAAAATAAAAAATAAAATATTTTCATTTCTTTTTTTTAATTTTTAAAAATAGATTAATAATTCTAAAAAATAATGTTATATTATAAGTGTATTTATTTTTCAATTAATTCAAGAACTTTCATACCGAATTCTTTTGCAAATTGAGGACCTTTTGCGGTTATGATATTACCATCAACCACAACACCATCGTCTAATAAGTTTACACCGGCTTTTTTCATTTCTTCAATACTTTCAGCATCTTCAAATACTGTAGCATTTTTATCTTTTAAAACACCTGCGTGTGCAAGTACTACTGGAGATATACAAATAGCTGAAACTACCTTTTTATCGTCATTAAATTCATTTACAAGCTTTAAAAGGGTTTCATTATTCCAAAGATAGTCTCTTGAACCTGAACCGCCCACTACAATTATTGAATCATAATCACTTGATTTTACTTGTTCAATTGTTTTATTGGTGGTTATTTTACGTCCCAACATTCCTGTATGTTCCCCTATTTCTGTAGATACTACTTGCGTTGCAATTTTATTGGTACTTTGTATTACTTGCAAAGGTTCGAACAATTCCTCATCTCTAAAATCTTTAGGTGCAATTACTACTAAAACAGTCATTTAATCCCTCTTTTTGATTTAAAATCTAAATTAATTATGTTAATTAATTATATTATATGTATATTAATTTATTTTTAAACAGTTATTTATGTATTTGTAATTGTTATTATTTTAAAAATAATATGTAAAAAACCACAAAAATATAATATTAAAATAAAGTTGAATACACATCGGAAATTATAAATAGTAATACGATTAAGTAATTTTTATTATTATAACCATACTACATATAAAATTAATATTACTTGTTAAACTTATGTTTACTTATATAGACTAAATCGACAAATAAATGAATAAAAATTAAATAATCTTAATTAATACCTAACAACTAATCCTAAAAATGGTGAATTAATGGATGAAACATACCAGAAAGTTGTAGAATTCCACGGCCACGAATGCCCAGGAATTGCTACAGGATACAGAGTCGCAAAATACGTCTTAGAAAACTTTAATAAAGAATCAGCAGATGAAGAATTAGTCGCAATCGTTGAAAATAACGCTTGTGGTGTAGATGCTATCCAAGTAATGCTTAGTTGTACTTTTGGAAAAGGTAATCTTAAATTTTTAGACTATGGTAAACACGCTTTCACATTTTACAGCCGAAATACCGGTAAAGGTTTAAGAATATACGTTAAAGGCACTGAAAACGACGCAGAAAGGAAAAGGCATACAAAATACCTTGGAAAAACTTTAAACGAAGAAGAAGCTAAAGAATTAGCTGAATTAAGAAAAGAAATCATCAGAAGAATCCTTGAAGCTGACGATGACGAACTCTTAAAAGTTGAAGAAATAACAATCGAAGAACCAAAAAGAGCAAGAATATATAACTCATTAGTTTGTGAAAACTGTGGCGAATACTTTATGGAAGTTAAAGGAAGAACCATAGACGGCAAAGTAGTATGCAAAGATTGCTTTAACAAATTAGTTCACAGAGAATACTAATAATACCTTAATTTATCATCTTATTTTATTTTTTTATATAATAAAATGATAAATTTTCATAAATGGGTAGTATTACGAATAATTTATTTGTGTTAATAATTATCATAAATATGAAATATTGATTATTAAATAATAAAATATCAAAAATTTAATTACGGAGGGTTATTTTGAAATTACCTGATATTACAAGTAAAAAAATATCCAAAATGTCAATATTTGCAATAATTATGGCATTGTTGATGATAACTGTAAGTATGGCGGGCTGTATTGGTGGAGATGCTAATACAACCATTTCTAACGCTGGCAATGATAACGGAAATAATGGAAATAAACAAGTTGATGCAGACGCTTCAGCTGATTTAATAGAAATTGTTGATACACAAGGAAGAACCGTTTTAGTTCCTAAAAAAGTAAATAGAATTGTTTGCTCCGGAGGGGGAGCTTTAAGACAGATTTCATATTTAAATGCTACTGATTTAGTTGTGGGTGTTGAATCAATCGACCACGACAGTGATTTAGGTAGACCTTATACAATTGCAAATTTCGATACATTCAAAGAATTACCAATTACAGGTTTAGGCGGGGGTAAAGACGTAGGAAACGGTCCATACCCAGAACAGACTTTGCTTGTAAAACCAGATGTAATATTCTTAGTAAACATTGATGCTACAAAAGCTGACAGTATTCAGGAAAAAATAGGTGTTCCTACTGTAGTTTTAGCATACGGAGATATTACAAACCTTAACGATGAAAAATTATTCAATTCACTTAATTTAGCTGGTCAGATATTAGATAGAGAAGAAAGAGCTGAAGAAGTTATTAACGCATTTGATGAATACCAAGCAGATTTAACAAGAAGAACCGAAAACATTACTGAAAAACCAACTGTTTACGTTGGAGGTATTTGTAATAGAGGTTCCCACGGTATTGATAGTACAAAAGGTATCTTCCCACCATTCGAAGCTTTAGGTCTTCACAATATCATAACAAAAACAGGACACAGTTTCATTAACCCTGAGACATTAGTTGCTGACAACCCTGACTTTATCTTTGTAGATGAGGGTAGTTTAGAAAATATTGTAAAAGATTACAATGATAATCCAGCATACTATGATTCATTAGGTGCATTCCAAACTGGAAATGTATACTGTACATTACCTTATACATACTACAGTACTAACTACGGTACTGCAATCGTAGATGCTTACTACATCGGTAAAGTTGTTTACCCAGAACAGTTTGCAGACGTTAACCCTGAAGAAAAGGCAGACGAAATATACGCCAAAATCGTAGGAAAACCAGTATACTCAGAAATGGCAAAGAACTACGGCGGATTTGGAACATTTGAGGAAATTATAGGTGCAAGTGATTTCACAGCGTAATAATATTAAAAATAATAAACTAAAATAAATAAATAACTAAATAAAATAAATAAATAACTAAATAAAATAAATAAATAACTAAATAAGGTTAAACTAAACTAAAATTAATTTTCATCTGTTTAATCTTTTTAAATTACAATTTTTATCGTATTAAACTTTATAGTATCGTTATTGTTAAAAATATGGTAGATATTGTAATAATTACGACAATTTACAATTTAAATAACATAAAATTTATACAGGCAGACAATGAATTAAAAGGGGTATTATGGACTCTAAAAATAACTCAGAAGATACAATAAACTCTTATAAAAAGAAAAATTTACAAAAAATAATTCTTGGATTAATTTTAATCGTACTGTTAATACTTATAAGTATATATTCAATATGTACTGGAGAATACCAGCTTTCTATTATGGATATACTAAACTCCATATTTGGAAATGGTAGTGCAGCATCAGATTTGGTAATTTGGAATATCAGAATTCCTCGAGTTCTTGCAGCAACCATTGCAGGCATCAGTCTTGCAGTCTCAGGTGCTGTAATGCAGTGTGTACTTAGAAACCCACTTGCATCACCATTTACGATGGGTGTTTCACACGGTGCAATGTTCGGTGCTTGTATAGCTATTATGTTTTTAGGCGTAGGAAGTGCTGACAGCCACGGTTCAATTGTAATTGACAACTTTCAGGCAGTTTCACTATTTGCCTTCGTTGGTTCGTTGGTAGGGGTATTCGTTGTATTAGGATTAGCAAAATTAAGAAGATTAACACCAGAATCTATGATTTTAGCAGGGGTGGCGATGAGTTCGCTATTTACTGCAGGTACTACATTATTACAATACTTCGCAGATGAAATGCAATTGGCTGCTATGGTTTACTGGACTTTCGGGGATTTAGGTCGTGCAGGCTGGACCGAAATAATGATAATGTTCGGAATTACAGTTATTGCGATGATTTACTTTATTTATAAACGATGGGACTATAACGCTCTTGAAAGCGGGGAAGAAACAGCTAAATCAGTTGGGGTTAATACAGAAAGAACAAGATTAGTAGGTATGATAATGTCATCCCTTTTAACGTCTGTTTGTGTTTCATTCCTTGGAATTATTGGATTTATTGGTTTAATTTGTCCCCACCTCGTTAGAATTGCCGTAGGTGGTGATTACAGATATTTAATACCACTTTCAGCACTTGTCGGTGCTGTAATCGTCACGTTTGCAGATTTAATTGCTACAACGGTTATATCCCCTACAATTTTACCAGTGGGTATATTAACCTCATTCTTGGGTGCTCCGATGTTCCTTTACTTATTAATGAGAATGTACAAAAAATAAAATAATAAAAATAAAATAAAATAAAATAATAATAAAATAATAATAAAATAAAATATTTCTATTTTTTCATTTTTTAATCTGTTGGCTTAATATGTTAATGCAGATATTAAATTCTGTTTATACATTTGTTTTAAAGAAATACATAAATTATATAAACTTATTTTATATAGATATGAATATATTTTAATAGAATTTATTTTAATAGAATTTATTTTAATAATGGTTTAATAAATAAAAATTAGATAATTACTAAATATTATAACAATATTATGATGAATATATTGATTATTTAATTGAATAATACGAAAATAATTAATTATGGTGAATGAATGAGTAAAGAAACACAAAAAAAGGCAAATTCGGAAAAAGACATTTCTTTAAATAATATGGACAGTTTGGAATTCTCTGAATGGTATAATGAGATTTTAGAAACTGCCAAAATATATGATTTAAGATACCCTATTAAAGGATGTGGCGTATATTTACCATACGGGTTTAAAATAAGGAGATATTCTTTTGAAATACTCAGAGACTTATTGGACAGTACAAAACACGATGAAACATTATTCCCTATGTTAATACCTGAAACTTTACTTGCAAAAGAAGGAGAACATATTAAAGGTTTTGAAGATGAAGTATTTTGGGTAACACACGGTGGTAAAAACGAATTAGACGTTAGATTAGCTTTAAGACCTACATCTGAGACGGCAATATACTATATGATGAAGCAATGGCTTAAAGTTCATACTGATTTACCATTTAAGATATATCAAACCGTTAACACATTCAGATATGAAACAAAACACACAAGACCTTTGATAAGACTTAGAGAAATTATGACCTTTAACGAAGCTCACACTGCACACAGTACAAAAGAGGAATGTGAAGCTCAAGTTAAGGAAGGAATGTATGTATACAGTAGTTTCTTTGAAGCTCTTTCAATTCCGGTTTTAATTTCAAAAAGACCAGAATGGGACAAATTCCCAGGTGCTGAGTATACAACTGCTTACGATACCATATACCCAGATGGAAAAACTATGCAAATCGGTACAGTTCACAATTTAGGTCAGCACTTTGCTACGACCTTTGATTTAGAATTTGAAACCGCAGATGGTGAAAAGGATTACGCATACCAAACTTGTTATGGTATATCCGATAGAGTAATTGCTTCGATTATTGCAATTCACGGCGATAAAAACGGACTATTAATACCTCCAAAAGTTGCACCTGTTCAAATTGCAATGATTCCTTTGTTATTTAAAGGTAAAGAGGAGAAAGTTCTTGAAAAAGCTAATGAAATATACGATAAATTGAAAAAATTCGTAAGAATTGAGTTAGATACGAGAGATATTAGACCAGGACGTAAATTTAACGACTGGGAATTAAAAGGCGTTCCTTTAAGAATCGAATTAGGTCCACGAGATTTGGAAAATGGCAAGGTAATGATATTTAGAAGAGATAAAAACGAAAAATTCGACATAGCTATTGAAGACTTAACTGCGGAATATTTAGCTGAATTAATGGAAACAATTCATAAAGATATGGCTGAAAAAGCTTATAAGGCATTTTTAGGACATATTGAGATTTTGGAAGCTGTTGAAAGTAATTTATTACTTGAAAATATTAAAGAAGCTATAAATAATAGAAAAGTTGTATTAATTCCATTCAACGAAGAATTATACAATGAAGAGTTTGAAGAAGAAACAGGAGCTTCAATACTTGGAGAATGTGAATTCGAAGGAAATAAATATATTTCAATTGCAAAAACATATTAAAAAATTTGATATAGTTGATTTATATTTGTTTAATCAAGTAATTTAAATGAAAAATAATATATTACTTTAAAAATATAGATTACTATATATTGTATATACCATATTTATCATATAATATAAAATTAAGATAAAATTTGATAAATTTATAAAAAATTTTAAAAAATTATTTAAAAAGACAGCGGGTGATTTTACAATGTCTGAAGAATACAAATATATGAAAGGTACTACAACAGTGGGTATTGCTTGCGCTGATGGCGTAGTATTGGCTACAGATAAAAGAGCGACGATGGGGAACCTTATTGCAGATAAAGAGGCTAAAAAATTGTACCCTATCGATGAATACATCGCAATGACGATTGCAGGTAGCGTTGGAGATGCCCAATCACTCGTAAGAATTATATCCGCAGAAACAAAAATCTACAAAATGAGAACTGGCAATAATATGTCACCTTTAGCTTGTACAACGTTAATGAGCAATGTATTACACGGAAACAGGCATTTTCCATTAATGAATCAATTAATTGTGGGCGGTTATGATGTTTGCAATGATGAACCACAATTGTACTCACTCGATGCAGTAGGTGGAATCAATGAAGAAACAACCTTTACATCGACAGGTTCCGGTTCACCTACAGCTTACGGGGTTTTGGAAGCTGAATATGTGAATAAACTAAAAACTTCTGCAGCTTTAAAATTGGCTGTAAAGGCTATTTCTTCAGCTATGAAAAGAGATGCTTATTCAGGGAACGGGATTTCTCTCGCTAAAATCGATAAAAACGGTGTGAAAATTTATACTGAAAAAGAAATCGAAACTATTGTAAAAAAAGCAGAAAAGAGATAATTTAATTTATTTTATTTCTTTTTATTTCATATTTTTTTATTTTATTTCTTTTTATTTCTTTTTATTTCTTTTTATTTCTTTTTTATTTTTATCATCTGTAGTTAGTACGTTTAGTAGTTTATCTACCCATTTTTTCACAGATTTTTTGGAACATTAACTCTGTAGGGTCTTCTAAATCAACAATCTTATTTTTAACACCGATATTAGTTATAGCATACTCTAAAATTTCCTTTAAATCGGTTGTATGAATCATAGTACCTTTTTCAGCCAAATATTCATCAACACCGAGCAAAGTCTCAGGATAACAAGACACAGTTGGTACACCCATAACAGCTGCTTCTCTATTCATCGTACCGCCTGCTCCTATCATCATATTTGAAAAATGCAATAATGAAAGTGCATCTATGGTTTTAGGGACTATAATGTTGTCATATTTAGAATATATTTCCCTTTGCTTGCTTGTTCTTGGAAATACGACTATATTACAGCCTATTTTATCGAACAATTCTTCAATGATTTTTGGCAATAAATCAGACTTGCCTGTACAGTATGACGAATTTGGACAAGAACGTAATACAACAATTGGTAAATCTGTATCTATGTCTAAATTATAGAGTATAGTATTATCAATAGGGTATTTATCGCTTTTAGACCTTGCATTTACATTTGCAACCTCGCAAGTTCCGTCAAAAGATAATACATTGTCCATATTAAAATAAGATATATTTTGACTTTTTTGTAGTTCGTCTAATTTGTTTTTCGTACCTATTGGACAAATTAGCTCGTCAATGAGGGGTAAAGTTAATTTATTCTGTGCCACTGCTGTTTCATTGTCTAAAACAAATATTGAAGGGATATCCAAACCAAAAGAAACCCTTGGAAGCTCTACGGAGTGTTTAGCTACTGCTACTTTTGGCATATTTTCTTTTTTTGAAATAAACTTTGTAAGCTCTATTATTCTATTAGCCGAATTTACAAGCTTACCGCTCAAACTACTTGAATGTTCTCCGAAAGAAGTATATTCATACCCGTAAATATTTATTAAATCCTCTAAACTCTGAAATCTACGAGCTGTTATTATATATTCGAGTCCTTCTTTTTCTAATTTTTCAATCAACCTTGAAAAATAGTGTATATGTGGAGAATTTGTCAAATCAATCCATACGTCAGTAGTCATTAAATCACCGAAATCCCATTAAAATTATATAAAATTATGTAATAGTGTATAAAATCATATTAAATTTACATTAATTCATAATATGCCGTATTTACAAGATATTTTGTTTTAATTCGTGTTGTATCCTTTGGAAAATTAATAATCCACTTTTAAAGTTTTAAAGTTTTAAAGTTTAAAATTTTTTAAAATAATACCTTTTAAAAATATACTTTAATAAAATAAATAGTATTATTTATATATAATTATTTTCATTTTATATTCATATATTAAAAAACTTAGAAATATTATCAATTGTTATTAATTGTTATTTTACGTGAAAAAAATGGTATTTGTAGGAATAGACCACGGCACTTCAGGTATTACAACCTGTATTTTATATAATAACGGAAAAAAAACATTCTTTAAGCTAAAAAGAACAGAAATTAAATCTAAATCTAAATCATACATTGAAGAATTAAAAAAATACGTTAATATAAAAGAAATTAAATTAATGGGCGTTTGCTATTCGATGGGGGACGGAATAAATAAAATAACCAATATAAACAAAGTTTTAAATCGAGGAGTTTTAAACCTTGAAGGAATCGGTGAAAAAGTAGGTGGAGGCACGATTGTATTTGATGAAATAAAAGATTCGGAAATACCTGCGATTTTAATACCTGGATTACATAAAAACGTAGATTCAATGGACGAGCGATTTAACGCACTATATTCACATATAGCTTCACCAGAAAAGATATCAATTGCATATAACGCATTTAAAACGTTTAATTATTCAAATTTCATATTATCCGATATTTCCTCAAACACCGTAAGTTTGTTGATAAAAGATAGTAAAATATTTGGTGGTTTTGACGCCTGTGTAGGAGCTTCTGGTATTTTACACGGCCCTTTAGATTTAGAATTAATAAGAGATATCGATTTAGGCAAAATTAATGCAAATAGTGCTTTTTCTAAAGCTGGAGTTGTTAAAATCGCTAAATTATATGAAGGCGTTGAAGATACTAAAAAAGCAATTATGGAAAAATACAATTCCGATGAAAATTGTAAATTAGCACTTGATAGTCTCGTATTAAGTGTTTGTATGGAAATAAATTCGTTAATGTTCTTAAATCCTTCAAATAAAGTCGTATTAGCTGGCTCCATCGGTAGTTGGAAAGATGAAAAAGAAAATATCGACGTTTCAAATATGATTAATGAAATGTTAAATAATTCGAAAAACAGTTCTGAATCCAATAAAATTGATATTTCTGTATTATATGGCGAAAGTGCCGCAGAAGGTAGTGCATTAATTGCTAAAGACGTTTATAATGGAGTAAAGGATGTTTTAGGCATAAAAATTGATTATTAAATAATATTATTATTATTATTATTATTATTTTAAAAAATGAAAAAATAGAAATATTTTATTTTATTTTATTTTTATATTTTTTATTTTTATATTTTTTATTTTATTCTTTTTTATTTAATTAATAAGTTATTTTGTAGGTATCCTCATATCGTTCGACCAATAACGGAAGGCTTGGTTTTGTATCCATTTGCGTGAAATAATCCAAAGCAACCTTAGTGCCTGTTCTATCAGAACCTGCAATATAATATACCGTATAGTTGTTTATTTTCTGTATCTGAATGTATCCCTTGCCTACACCAGGGTATTCATTAGTTATTTGCTCTGCAAACCTATTTTGATAGGTTTTAGCATATAAATTAACTACCGGACCTCCGACAATTACCATATCAGAATTAACTGTGATATTTGCTACACTCATACCTTGAGTCCTGCATACTGTTGATTTTAAGTATTTACCGTATCCCACGTCAACTTCAGAGCCTGCAACGACTATTGCATCATTCATAAATGACGCAACCATTTTTGAAAGTTGTAATTGCTGACTTGATACATCACTTACACCGCTTGAACCCCTATTTGAATGGTAAATACTTGATGGTTGTGGTGGTTCTGGGTCAGGTATTATCGAATCTATTAATTTTTTAAAGATAATATCTATTTCAGGGTCTTGTACGACCGTTATTTCAATTGTATTGTTGTCTATTATTGTATACCAACCTAATTCATTGCCTATATCATTTAATAGTAATTCAGTTTTTGAACCATTTTGTGTTGCATACACGCCGTCTATATCTAAATTACCCTTTGGAACTTGAAGTATCAAAAATCCTTTACTCGTAGTATTATTTGCAACGATTGTAAGTTTTGATTTAAATTCCTTCTCTTCTTTTACGGTTTCAGTCGTTATATTGGATATATTAAATCCTGCATTTAATATAACGGTTATATTATTTTTCAAATCTCGAGTAATGTTTTCCATTTGTGATTGATTTGTAATATTTGTATAATTCATAATTGATGCTACTTCAGCTACTTTATCCATATTTTGTAATGTTTCATTTGTAATGTTTATTGAAACATTTTGTAAATTTGGAATTACTAATGTTTTATTACATTTACCCTTATTTGTGTTATTACCAGTACTTTTACCTGCATTTTTACCTTTGAATTTTATTACAGTAGTGTTATAAGCAGTGTAATTATTTACTTTAATGTCAGAGGTTTCATTTTCAATGTCTCCCCATACATCACTACTTAAATTAATATTACAAAGTTTTTCTTTTATTGTAGCATTTAAAACGTTAAATGTTAAGTTTTCATATCCCTTATTTCCAAAAATATCCAAAACTTCAAACGATACCTTATAGCTACCTGTGGTTTTATTAGATGTAAAGTTTATCCAGTGATTTTTACATTTTCTATTAACTATATCCCAAGTTTCGCAACCTTCGACACTTACCTTTAACGAATCGTTGTTTACAAGTATGTTGTCGCTTAATTTACAGGATAAATTTACATTTGTACCTGTGGTGTTTATACCATTTGGACGTATTTTTCCAGTAATTACCGGCGGTTCAATGTCAATAAGAACCGTATTTAACTTTTCCATGGTAAACTTAAGCGGGTCATCTTTTTCTTCTTCGTTTGTTGAGATATTACTTATTCCCCGTCTTTCATCTTGCACTAATGTACCATTTTGCAATATAACTGCCATTTTCGATAATATTTCAGTGCTATTCATTGAGTATATTGAATATGTTGTTTCATCTACATTATAAAATTCAATATTTGCAGATTTATTTTCAAATTCAGAATTATTTAATAAGATTATTTTTTGTTCTTCAATTTTAATTAATGATGTATCAATATTTTTTAATTTACCTTTAAATGTAATTGCTGATAAATTAAGTGGTTCTGTAATTGTTATTTTACCATAATCATTTTTAAAGTACAAATTACTGAAATTTTGATAATTAGTAGTGTCTACATCATCCAAATTATTTTCGTAATCTTTTTCTTCACAAATTTCGGAAATCGTTGTAAATTCATAATTTATTTTATCGCTATACCTTACAAGATTTTTCATATTTTTTGAAGTATAATAAGGCAATATTTCCACACTACCATAAATATCCTCGATTATTTCCTCGTATTTATTAGTACCCCAGTAGCAATGTGTTGCATTTAATACAAAATTGTTGGTAGGTACTCCATTAATGGTCAATCGAGTGAATTCGTCCAAATTGTTTTCTGTAAATGTAATATTACTTGTAATATTATATACTGGAGAAACTCCGCCGTGGTAGTTTTCTTCCAAATCTATTTGCAAATCGTCCCAATTATTATTTTCAAATACGTTATTTTGAATTAATAGGTCTTTTATGAAAGGACCTGCGTATATTCCAAATTTCTTGTTATTATATATTGAGTTATTGCAAATTGTTATGTTTTGGATAAGTAATACATTATTTATATATTTTTCACTACCTATTCTTATAAGCGTGATACCGTTTCCATACTTATATTTTGAACCTTCTGCATCGTCTCCTTCCGCACCATTGTCATATATATTGTTATTTCTTATTATGAAATTTTTAGTAGCCCCAGCTATCTCAATACCTGAACGTCTACTACCGTAAATGTCATTATACTCTATTACAGTGCCGGATAAATCGGCAACTGGATTTCCTGAATATGTCCCCCATATGAAAATGTTATTACCATTTCCACCAGAGTCAAATATTTTATTTCTTGAAAAAGTACTGTTTGTTATCGAATATTGACCATAGTGAGGTACAATATATAAGCCCATTCTACCTTTATTAAGAGTATCGTTTAAATTGGTATTTGGTCCTATTACGTTATTTTGAACTGTAATATTATTTACATTCGTATTATCAGCATTTACCCTCAATAAATGCCTATTATTTGTATTAGTGTACAAATTCTCCACTACAAATCCTTTAAAAATTACATCATTTGTATTAGTTATATCTACAGTTATTCCGTCTGTTTGAGGATTCGGTGAGCGTATTACACTCTCAACTGTTGTATCCCAGGTGTAATTTACAGGAACTTCATAATCGTCATCTTTTTCTTCATCGTAAGTTGCCCCTAAAATTGTTAAAGGCTTATTAATTATAATATCTTCTTCATACAATCCAGGTTGTACGTAGATTGTATTGTACTCGTGTGCCACAGTTATTGCAGCTTGTAATGGGGTGGCCGAATTTGTTGTATTTATAATACTATTATTTTCGTCCAACCAAGAATAATTTAACTCATAAACCTTTAAAACATCCGAAGCTACAGGAGCAGGTGCCGGATTAGGATTCGGGTTAGGATTAATATTGGGGTCTATGGCACTACATACAGTAATCATACACAACAAAAATATGATAAATGCTGTAATATTTACCCCTTTTTTAAAATTAGTATTTTTTCTCATAATTTCCCCCAAGAAATTAGTTAAAATATCGTGTAGTATAATGTTATAATGATATGTTAGATATCTAATTATATTAGAAGTTAAATTTTACAATTATGTCAATAAATATTATTTTTTTAATAAAATATAAACTTAATAGATTTAATTACTCAAATATTGTATATTATAACTATTAAAAATATTAAAAATATTAAAAATCATTACTTATTAATATAATTTAAGCTAATATTTATGGAACTATATTAAAATTAATATTAAAATTAAAATTAAAATGTAAATCGGTGAAATTATGTATTATTTATCCATTGCAATCGTTATAGTTTCAAGTATATTTTATCACATCCTCCAAAAATCGATTTCTCAGGAGGTAAATCCATTCATCTCTTTGTTAATAACATACATAATGTCAATTATTGCTTGTATATTTGTACTTTTGATACAATACTACAATGGCGAATTAAACCTTACAAATATTACAAGTGCATTTAAACAGTTGAATTGGGCTTCTTACGGATTAGGACTTGTAATAGTGGGTTTAGAGCTTGGTTTTTTACTGGCATATCGTGCAGGTTGGAATATAAGCGTTGCAGCGTTAACGACATATATCATAGTTGCTTTATTGCTCATACCGGTAGGAGTTTTATTTTATAAAGAAGGAATATCTTCTTTAAAAATAATGGGTGTGTTGTTATGTTTAACTGGACTATTTTTAATTAATAAGTAATGAAAATAACGTCTAAAAATTCTTTTTTAAATATTTTTATTAATTAATTGCATTATTTTTTATTAATTAATTGCATTATAATATATAATAAATACATCGTAAATAAATTGTAAATTTCGACTATTGGCGTATTGTTATATGTTATTTATCGAAAAATATATAAATGAAAAAAATTATCTTTTTTTTGTAAATATTTATCATGAATAATAATGATAAATATCAAATAGTAATATCAAATTTTAATATTGGATATCAATAAAATAATAAATAAATAATTTTGAGGTAAAAATATGAATATATCTGAAAAATTAGCAAATCCTGCACCTTTGGGACTTATGGGCTTTGGAATGACTACGGTATTATTAAACCTGCATAACGTAGGTATCTTTGAACTTGGTTCAATGATATTAGCAATGGGTATATTTTACGGCGGTCTTGCCCAGGTTATTGCAGGAATTTTGGAATTTAAAAAAGGTAATACATTTGGAACTACTGCTTTTACATCATACGGCATGTTCTGGATTTCTTTAGTGGCTTTGAGGATATTACCAAAATTAGGGCTCGGTCAAGCACCGGAAACTATTGCAATGGTAGCATATTTAGGTATTTGGGGATTATTTACTTTAGGAATGTTTTTAATAACTTTAAAAGGTAATAATAAACAGCTTCAGTTAATATTTGGGACTTTGGCTCTATTATTTATCTTGCTTGCACTTGGGGATTATACGGGAAGTGCAGTTATAAAAACAATAGCTGGTTATGAGGGTATATTCTGTGGAATAACTGCAATAGGCTCTGCGTTATGCCAAGTTAAAGAAAGTGTAGTAAGCCACAACTAATTTAAACGTAAAAACCCCTTAAAATATAAAATAAAACATAAATAACTATAAAAAAATAAAAGATATTAACTATAAAATATAAAATTAAAAGTAAATTACAATAAAAATAATAAAAATAATAAAATAATTTATTTTTAATTTTATTCACTTAAATATCTTTCAAGTATTCCTTTTAACATTTTAGCGTGTCTTGCTTCGTCTCTTGAACTTTCTTCAAAGAAATCGTGCACGTGCTCTAAATTATGGCTTTCTGCCATATCAGCTGCAGCTTTTTTTTCTTTATTTGCCATAATTTCGCCTTTTAACATCATTTCAATGTTTTCTTTTAAAGTAGGCTTAATTACTTCGTTCATTTCAGCAAATTTGGAAGCGTGTTCAGCTTCTTCCCAAGCCATTGTTTTTAAAACTTCTGCGATTTCTGGATAACCTTCTCTTTGAGCCTGTCTTGCCATAGCTAAATACATACCAACTTCTGCACATTCTCCTTTAAAATTAGCCATTACTTCTTTTTCCATAGGGGTGTTTTTTGAAACCCCAATTTTGTGTTCATTCACTAATTCCATGAAATCACCATCTTATTTTTAGTATACCTATTAATTTCAAACTATATATACTATTTGGATTAATTTAAGTCGTAAAATTAGATATATACGAATTTATGGCGTTAATTTAAAATTTTAAAGGTTTTTCGGATTTTAAATACGTATTTCGTATCCGTATAAAATAATAAAATATTGTATAAAAAATGCACTCGAATTATAATTTTAATCCAAATTATAGATATTAGTCCCAATAGAAAGTTATATATACTATAGTAAAGATAGATATTACCTGTAATTAATTATTATATTAATTTTTTAAACTATTAGTCCATTACTCTCAATAGTTTAAAATAACTTAACTTATTTAGAAACTACCAATATGCTAAACATATATTAATTAAAAAACAAAAAAGTGATAAATATGAAGAACGTGACTTCCTCAAAATATACTGATATTATAAATATAATTAGAATAATTACCGAAATTTTTAGAATAGTATATTATGTTAAAATATTAGGTATGGTCTAAACCATATTATATTATATAACTAATGTACATTATTATTCTTGAACAAATATTATTTGTTATTAGTTCTATATATCAGTTATGGTAAATAAGTATTCAAAATAAGACTATTATAGATTTGAAAGTTACTTTCAATAGTTTAGAAAAAATAGAAATAAGACCATTATAGATTAAAATAAAAAAATATGTAATTATTATTTTTAAATATATTATTTTTTTAGGAATATTAAACCTAATCTATCAATATCAGACCCCGCTCCGCCTTTAATACCTGCTAATTTACCCGTATACGTGGTTATTAGACTTTCTTCGAAATAACCTGCCATAATTGATTTACCTTTTGAGGTAGTAAGTTTTACACCAGTACATCTGCCATCATTGCCTTTTTTATAACCTATTACACTACCAATAATCGTCTCATCGTCATCTATTTCCAATATTACTTCGTGATTTCCCTTTGGGTCCCCAGTAGCATATATATTTGCGTTATTTATGAATTTAACTTCAATATGGTGTAATAATTTGTATTGGTCCGACCAGTTAAATTTAATAGAGGTAATGGTTCCCGATTCTTGCATAAATGTGAATGGAGTTCCGCCTACGCCACCTACCTCAGTGCTGTATATATAGTTGTCATTTTGTGCCATAAAACACCCCCAAATTTTATTATATGGTACATATTATACTTTGAATTTTAAAATATATATTCATATATGTACATATATAATATTTATCGATATTAATGGACAATAAAATAATTAAATAAAAATAAAATAAAATAAAATAAAAATATAAGATATAATATAAAAAAAATAAAATAAAATTCAGTTTTAAATTATTCTCTTAATTTATCAATGATTAATTCAGCAACTTTTTTTCCTGAAAGGTACATGCCACCAAAGATTGCACCCATTCTATAACCTGCGTTATATGCGTTTGAAGCCATTCCACAAGTGTAAAAATTAGGGAATATTTCTTTAGTATTTTCTACGAGTGTATTTTCACCAACATCTGCCCACATGGATTTTTCACCAGGTACTACGATGTTTAAGTCCTTATTTTTTCTCGCAAGTGTATGTACAACTGAAGCGTCGTGTCCTGTTGCATCGATTACACATTTTGCACTTATTGTAATAGGGTCAACATGCAAACCTGCTTTTTCAATTGAATATGACTGTATAACAACCCCAGAAACCTTATTTTCTTTTAAAATAAGGTCTTCTACTACAATACCAGTTAATATTTTAGCTCCTGCGTCAATAGCTGCTACGCCCAATTTTGCAGGGACTTCTACAGAATCAGCCGTGAATAATTCTGCTTCAATTTCGGGATTATCTCCAATATTTACAGGCTTTAAGTTAATTCCTGCTTCTTTTAGGATTTCGTCGGCTGGTTTTTCAACTACGATGTTAGGGAAGCCCATTCCGCCACCCCAAGTTCCGCCACCAAACGATAAGTGTCTTTCTAAAATTACAACTTTTAAACCAGCTTTTGCTAAGTATTTACCGGCGGTTAAACCACTTGGTCCTGCCCCTACAATCACAACATCGACATCTACTATATCCATCCACATTTCAAAAGTAGATTTTAAAATAGATTTTGTAACTATTTTCTCTTCAGCCTTCAATTTTTGCATATTTGCGCCTCTTTTATAGTACTATTGTGTCTTTTTAAGTTTTTTACGATTTATTTTTTTTAAAAAACTATTTTTTAACATATTTTGACACTAAAACAGTATAATAAAATACGTCATAATATATAAATATTGTGGTAATTTATCATTATTAATCATTATAAATAATTATTAATCATGATAATTAGGAATATATTAAAAAAATAAAACTTAAACTTAAAATAAAACTTAAACTTAAAAAAATAAAAAAGAATAAAGAGAATATTATGATAAATAACAATAATAAAATACCATAATTTATCCTAAAATACCGTAATTTATCATTGCATTTTATAATTATAGCTCAATTTTATTCTCAAAAGTCTTCCAAAAAATAAACCCAATGTAAAAAGACCGACCCCTGCTATTGAGAACATTGCCCCATAAATTATAAAATCGTGGCATAAATTCAACGCCAATAATATATTAAAACTTGATAAAGCACTTAATATATCTATAGACTGTATTGAAACTTGTAATAATATAATAACAATGGAAATATCTACCACATATTTAAAAATATCATCGAATAGATACCCCGATAATGTCCCGATAAGCAATAAAACCGGAAATGTGAAGTATTGAAACAGTAAATATTCAGGTGTCATAAAAACCCTCAGTAATTTAATGAGTTTTTACAAATAAATCTACTATATACCTAGTTATTTAATTAAATAATATTTAATACGTACTAATTAATAATTAATAATTAATCAATTTAAAAAATGAAAAATGAAAATATTTAATATAGGTATGTAATTTTATGAATATTTTTATGTGTATTTAATTTTAATAATTTTTTAATAGTATGATATTGGCCCCTAATATTCCAGTATTATTTAACGTGTTTCTATGTATATGGTGTTATTTTAGTACTCAATCGATATTGTACCAATTAATATATTCAACGTGCAATTTCCCCCTTCACACCTCTTCAATTTATAATATGATACTATAGACTATATATTATTTTGTAAAAAACTATAAAAATGGATTATTTTAAAATTAAAACCCCCTCATTTAATTAAAATATATAATAAGACCATTATATTATTTAATTAATAATTGACTTTTAAACTATTTTATTGTAAAAAATTATAATTATTGTAGATATTGCATAGGTATTCTGAATAAAATATATTTTAAAATATAACTCAAAATACATTATTATCCTGTATTTTATAAATATTAAAGTATTTAGATTTTCAATTCTAATATATATAATTTTCTTCTTAGTTTAAATGCAAAGGATTATCATTATTAAAAAGAGATATGGTAATCATATTAATTTACATACATTATATAATGTCAACATATTAAGTAGTATTAGTTAACATAAATATCCGTTAAACGTAATGGAACTACCAAATAAACCGTTTTATATCATAATAACTTTAAAAAATACTTTAAACTAAAATTAATTACTACAGGGCTAAATAATTAAGTAAATAATTTTATTAAGGATTTTAAATTTATGAATGATATATGTTAGGTTATATCGAATAATATCAATATAATGAGCATAAATATTATGGTTTTATGCTGAATTTATACCGAATTGTTCGGAAGTATATGAATTATATGAATTATACAAATTACTAAAAATTGTACTTAATGAACTATGGTGTTTCTATGAGCAAAAATGCAAAAGCAGTAAAAATTGAAGATTTGGACGAGATGAAAATCGTTTTAGAAAATATCGACGACGATGAGTATATTGACCAGATAAGAAAAGTATTCGATTTTCACGGACATATATCAACTGGTGCATTTATCGGTCTTCAAATGTACAGAATCGCTAAAAGAGAATTGAACATTGAAGATGGAGAAGCAATATACATAACGTGTGAGTGTAAAAACTGTATGCCTGACCCATTCCAAATTTTAGGCGGTTCTACCATAGGTAATAACAAGCTAAAAATAAATGATATCGGCAAAATGGCTGCCACATTTAACAGATTTGGGGTAGTTGGCGACAATATTAAAGGTTTAAGAATAATATTAGACGCTAACAAAATGCAAGATTACCCTAAAATATACAATTGGTATATGAACATTGAAAAAGTTCCTCATACTGAAGCTATTTTCGATTTAATTAAAGCGGGAGATTCTGTTTATTCTTGGGAGTATGTAGACGTTGAAGTACCTCCAAAAAATAAAAAAGATGTAAAACTCTGCGAAATATGTAATGAATCGTTTATTAGTAAAGATGGGAGTCCAATCTGCGAAACGTGTGCTAAAAACAAAAAATAAGAATATTAATTTAATAAAATTCTAATAAAATTCTAATATATTGATATAAATTGATAATATATACATAATAAATACGGAATAAATACGGAATAAATTTATAACCCTAATAATTCAATGATATCTAAAATTCAATTTAGATGGTGGTATAATGACCAAAATGATTATTAAAGGAGGTCATGTTTACGACCCACTTAATGGTGTGGACGGAGAGGTAATGGACATCTACATCAAAGATGGCAAGATTGTCGAAAGCCTTTCGAGTGACGAAATAAAGGAAGCAAAAATATTAGACGCAAAAAATAAAGTTGTAATGGCCGGTGGTGTTGATGCACACACGCACATTGCAGGACCTAAAGTAACCATCGGTAGAGTAATGTTCCCAGAAGACCACTACAAGTGTGTAAGGGAAAAAACATACAACACACACTGTGGAACTGGTGAAATAGTACCTTCTACATACATGCAAGGTTATAAATACGCAACAATGGGTTATACAACTACCTTTGAGGCAGCTGTTCCTCCTATGATTGCAAGACACACACACGAAGAGTTAAAAGCACTCCCTATTCTCGATAAAGCCGGATACTTACTTTTAGGTAATAACTGGTTTGTTATGAAATACTTGAGAGAAGGAGACATCGAAAAAGCTGCGGCATATGTTGCTTGGGCTTTAGATGCTACAAAAACCTACGGTATTAAGTGTGTTAACCCAGCTGGTGTTGAAAACTGGGCTTGGGGTAAAAACGTAAACTCTTTAGATGAGAAAAACATCCACTTTGACGTTTCAGCAAGACAAATTGTTGACGGATTGGCTCAAATTAACGAAATGTTAGGTCTTCCAATGTCAATTCACTTGCACGCTAACAACCTTGGACACCCTGGAAACTGGGAAATTACTAAGGATACAATGGATGTAACTAAAAACATTAAAGTTAACGTAAAAGACAACATCTACAACGAAGTTAAAACAAAATTCGACAGTAGAAGAAAACAATCTGTTTATATGACTCACGTTCAGTTCCACTCATTCGGTGGTACAAGCTGGAAAGACTTTGAATCAAAAGCAGACGACGTTTCAAAACACGTTAACAAATCAGACCACGTTGTAATTGATAGTGGTTGTGTTCCATTCGGTAAAGCTATTTGTATGACTGGAGACGGTCCAGGTTTATACGATATCGCTACAATGAACGGTCAAAAATGGACAAACTGTGATGTTGAGTTAGAATGTGGTTCAGGTATTGTTCCTTTCAACTACAGTATTAAAAACAAAGTACACAGTGTCCAGTGGGCAATAGGTCTTGAATTGTTGTTATTAGTTGACCCAGCTAAAGCAATTTTAACAACCGACAACCCTAACGCAGGACCATTCACAAAATACCCAAAAATCATGAGATGGTTGCTCTCTAACAAAGCAAGACAAGATACTATGAAAGAATGCCACAAATGGGCAGCTGAAAGAAGTACTCTTGAAAGCATCGATAAAGAGTTAAACCTCTACGAATTAGCACAGATTACAAGGTCAACCCCTGCAATCGCTATTGGTATGGGATACAGAAAAGGTCATTTAGGAGCAGGTGCTGACGCAGATGTTACAATCTACGATATTACACCAGATTACAACTCTAACGACTATGAAATGCTCGAAAGAGTATTTACAACAACCGCATACACCATTAAAGATGGTCAAATTGTTTCAAAAGGAAACGAAATTGTTGAAACACCAAGCGGTAGGTCATTCTTCGCTAACGTAGCAATGAAAGACGAAATCCAAAAACCAGTTATGGACGACGTTAAGGACTTCTTTAAATACTATACTGTTGGATTTAACAACTATTCAACTCCTGAAGAGTATTTAACAAGACCTACGCCTATGGATATCGATTTAAAATAAATTAATTTAATTACTTATTCGTATATTAAAAATTATGATATTATATTTAAAAATATTATGATTATATTGTCAAATACGAGTATGATTTAATAAAATTCAATAAATTATAAAATAATAAATAAATTACTTAATTTGCATTTATTGCATGGTAATTGCAAGTACGGTGAAACAATGGGAGAAATTATATTAACTCCAAAATATGATGATAGATTTCCTGTTGAATGTGATATGATTACCCCTGATAACTTCTTTGGAAAATCAAATGAAGAAATCCAAGCTGTAAAACTCTGGAAGAGTTCTGTACAATACCCATTGTCAGAATTCTTCGATGTAAAGGGCGATGGTCAAGGAACAGAATCAGCAGCAGACATTCACATCATAATTGATGGAACAGTACCAAAAATGAAATTAATCGGTTATTCAATGACCACCGGTAAAATTACAGTTAATGGAGATGTGAACTACCACGTTGGCTGTGAAATGAAGGGTGGAGAAATTGAAGTAAACGGTAATGCTGGCTCATGGGCTGGTAGAGAAATGGAAGGCGGAACCATTATAATCCACGGTAATGCTGGCGACCACATCGGCGGTAGCTACAGGGGTAAATGGGAAGGTATGCTTGGCGGTAGAATCGTTATCGACGGTAATGCAGGTAGCAGTGTCGGTGATGGTTTAGTTAAAGGTACCATCATTGTAAAAGGAAATGTTGAAGCTTTCTGTGGTATTAGACAAAGCGGTGGTTTAATATACGTCGGTGGAGATGTTTTAAGAACTATCGGTGTAGAAATGAAAAAAGGTACCATCATTGTAGAAGGTAATATTAAAAACTTCTCACCAGGATTCTTCGAACAAACTTTATTAAAAAGCAACGAAGTTCCAAGTGAATTATACGATGAAATCTTGCCTTATGGAGCTAATTTATACTCAAAAAGCTACATAGAATACAAAGGAGACCACGCATTCTTTAATAAACCTAAAGGAAAAATGTATGTTTCTGCAAATAACAACGAGTACTTATTAAGCTGTGAAGGTTCAACCGACAGACCTATCGAGTTTAAAGGTGAAGCTTTAAAAGTTATCTTGAACACAGGAAGTACAATTGAACAAGGTAGAATTATTAAAGGTGGGGACAAATACAGCCCAGAATATAAAGATGTATGTGCTGTATGCCATATTCACCCAGATGATTACCAATTGTTGGGCAAACCAGAAAAAGTTAAAGTTTCAAGCCCTGATGGAAATAGAAGCGTTGTAGTAAGAGCAGAAATGAAAGATAACGTTCAAAGAAGAAATATCTTCATACCAAGAAGTGTTTGGGCGAACGTTATCGTTGATGCTCAATCTGTTAACTCAGGAGCTCCAATCTACAAAGGTGGCGAAGCTTACGTACAACCTACAGATGATGAAATTTTAGAAGCACCATACATCATTGAACAACAATATAAATAATATAAATAAATATATGCTAAATCTTAGGTGAAATAATGGCTGAAAAGATTTTTAAGGACATCATGTGCCCCGTATGTGGCGGTACTTGTGATGACATTGAAATCGTCTGGGATGAAGAAAATAGAAAAATCGAAGTAAGGAATGCTTGTAAGATGGGTGCAGCTAAATTTAACGAGATAGTTAGCCACCACAGGATTATGACTCCTTTAATCGCAGACAATGAAAAAGCAGAGAAAAGAGAAGCAGAATGGGACGAAGCATTGACCAAAGCTGCGGAAATATTAGCAAACGCTAAAAGACCTTTATTATTCATGGGTGCAGAAACATCCTGTGAAGCAATGACTGTAGGATTACATATGGGGGAGTACCTTGGCGGTATTGTAGACTCCAACTCCACTATATGACACGGACCTTCCTTAATGGGAGTTCAAGAAGCTGGTAAACCTGGTGCAACAGCAGGGGAAACCAAAAACAGATCCGACTTGATAATATATTGGGGAACCAATCCTATGGACTCAATGCCAAGACATTTATCAAGGTATGCAGTATTCCCAAGAGGATACTTCACAGAAAAAGGTAGGAACGACAGAAAAGTTATCACTGTAGACCCAAGAAGGTCACCTACCGCACAAGCATCTGACTTACACGTTCAGTTGAAACCTAATTCCGATTACGAATTGTTTTCAGCTTTAATTGTGGCAGTTAGAGGAAAAAGACCACACCCAAGTATTGAACAAATAACTGGCGTACCAGTTGACACAATCATGGAAATGGCAGATATGATGAAAAATGCTAAATTCGGCTCCATCTACGGCGGTTTAGGGTTAGCTTCATCATACGGTAAACACAGAAATATTGAATGTGTTATGAAATTAGTATATGAATTACAAAGATACACTAAATTTACCATCGGTTTAATCAGAGGACACTGTAATGTTGCAGGATTTAACGTTCTTGCGTCATATTTATACGGTTTCCCATTCGGTATTGACTTCTCAAGAGGATACCCAAGATATAACCCTGGGGAATTTACAACAAACGACTTATTGAGAGAGAAGGAAGTTGACGCTGTGCTTGTAATGTGTGCCGACTTAGGTGCGCACTTACCACAGGACTCATCAAGATGGTTAAACCAAATACCAGTTGTATGTTTAGACATCGCTCCTTGTCCAACTACTTCAACAGCAAACGTTGTATTGCCGGGTGTAATTGATGCAATTGAATGTAATGGTACATTCTATAGATTCGATGAAATCCCAATGCACTACAAACCATTTGCTGAATCTCCATTCCCATTCACCAAAAGCAACGAAGATACAATGAAACAATTGTTTGCTAAGGTAAAAGAGCTTAAAGAAGGGCAACCAAATCAATAAATCAATAATTGATAAAAAAATATATTATCAATTATTTTTTATTTTATTTTATTTTTTTAGATTATTAAATCATTTTAAAAAAAGTATAAAAAAGCATATTATTTTTATTACATTAAGTTTATTTTATTATTATTATTATTATTATTATTATTAGTTTATTATTATTATTTTTATTATTATTTAAACGTAGAATTTCCTTTTATTAATCCCTTAAAGAAACCATATGATATTAAACAATGAAATACGAACAATAACACTGGTAAAGTAATATATGATGGCTCTTGAGTTTTAACTATTAATCGAATTGTATCGAGCATTACAATTATAAAATAAATAAACACCAATACGCCCGTTATAATTATAGATAACAACATAAACAAGAATCCAAACGGAAAAAGCCATAAAATATTAAAATATCCTTTTCTAATCATTAAACCTTTTGCAGCTCCGTAATTTATAGTCTGTTTTATAAATTTTTTTACACTCGAACGTGTATAGTAGGAACTAACAATATTAGGATTTGTATATAATTTAAAGCCTTCTTTTATTAAGTGAAGGTTAAATTCAAAGTCCTGACCTGTTATAAAGTCCGTATCAAACAAAATATTATTTTCCTTTATCATTTTTGTGTCATACATCCCATAAACAACCGTATTTGAAAATCTTTCCATCATTAAATATCGGTAGGGACTACTACCGGAGAGTGGTGTGTTGTAAACCAATTTTGAGATTTCAGCGGCGTTATTTTCACATATGCTATGGTGAATACCCCCAACGCCAATGAGTTTAGGCTCTTCCTTTTTTATTTTGTCATACGTTTCCACACTATTTTTTAAAAAGTCATATTCTGGGTAAGCGTGTGCCCCAAAAATTATGAAAAAGTCCCCATTTGCCTGTTTAATCCCCTCATTAAACGCATAAACCTGCTTACGTTTTTCATTTGTAAATATCTTTAAATTTGGGAATTTATGCTTTTTTTGTAATTCTTTAATTACATCGATTGTTTTATCAGTACTTTTTCCATCAAAAATTAATATTTCGTAATTTTCTTGAGGGTAATCTTGATTAAACCAGCTTTCAAGACATTTTGTAATATATTTCTCTTCGTTGAATGTGGGAATTATTATCGAAATAAAATTATTATTAAAATCTATTTTAGTTAAATCCATATTCATAGTACTACCTTTTTATTTTTGCAATTTTAATCCAAAACCTTGCCAAATTTTAACATCAATAGTCTGTAAAAAATTTTAAAGCCCACCATTACGTTAGTGCCTCGTGCCATAGAATATTCGGTGTAAATCGTTTGTATTGGCACCTCTCCGATATTAAGTTTATTCTTCTTAGCGATAATAAGGGCTTCCGAACACGTTTCATATCGGTTTGCCTTAAGTTGTTCTGAAAGTACTTTTAACGCATTGTTTGAAAACGCACGGAGTCCGCTCTGGCTGTCTGTTATGAAATATCCGCCAAGTAAAAAAGTGATAAAACTAAGACCTAAATTACCAACTTTTTTTGTGAAAGGCATATTTTTAAATTCTTTAGGGTCTTTTATTCTGCTACCTACGACGTAATCTTTTGAACCATTTATTATAGGGATTATTACCTTTTCAATGTCTTCAGGTGCGTGCTGACCATCTGCATCAAATGTAATTGCCACATCTGCACCTAACTCGTAAGCTTTTTTTAAGCCGGTAATTGTAGCACCGCCGACACCTTTATTTTTATCGTGTTTTAGAGCTATTACATTGAAATTACCATTATTATTTTTATTATCGTTTATATTACTTTCTTTTTCCAATTCCTGCATACATTCGTAGGTTTTATCCCTACTGCCATCATCTACAATTATTATATTTTTATACTTATAATCTTGTAAATTTTTTACAACCTTTTTAATCATTTTTTCTTCATTATACGCAGGAATTATTAAATATATTAATTTATCATCCATAATTTAACCTTTTAATTTCCTATATCTATCTTATATTTCCAATTTATATATTAATTTATAGGATATGAATCTAAAAACAATAAAAAATTATAAAAAATTATAAAATAAAAATATAAAAAAATAATAAAATAAAGAATAATAAAAAATTATAAAAATAATAAAATAATTAATTATGCTTTTTTTCAAAAACTAACGCATAATTACATATGTGTAAATCAACATTACCCTGTTCAGACAAATCTTTTAAATGGAATCCTTTTTTAGCAGTTTCGATAATCAAATCTTGAGTATCGCCTTTGCAAGTACCGATATCTAAAATTATTCTTTTAGAATTTAATCCTGAATTATTAATACTTGTTATTCTTGCATTTAAAACCTGAGCTTTACATTTTGAGCACTTTGTACAGTTTAATGTTCTTCCTTGTGCCTCCAAACATACATTTTCAGGTCTAATGGTTAAATAACTATTGTAATTTTCATTTAACTGCTTAATAATTGTTTCAAATCGTTCGTTTACAAGATTTTTACCGTTGATTATAATCCCTGAAAATTTTAAACTATCCAATAATTTTTGGCTCGAAATTTTAATACATAATGATTTACTTTTAAAAATTATCTCGTCATTTTTTAAGAAATATTCGCCATTATATATATTTTTAAAGCCCATAAATTTTGCTACATAGGTATTTTTAGGTTGCTCTAAAATATCCTCTAAAGTACCAAACTGTTCAATTCGCCCCTGTTTAATAACACCTAAGTGTTTTGAGAGGACTATTGCTTCATTGAAATCGTGAGTAACGTGTATAAAGCACGTATCGAGCTTTTCGTGTATATCTTTTAAATCATACAATAACTTTTCATAAGTTAGTTTATCAATTGAACTTAAAGGTTCATCTAATAAAACTACTTTAGGATTCATAGATAGTGTCATTGCAAGAGCTACCCTTTGCTTTTCCCCAGAGCTTAAATTAGCTGGTTTTCTATCTAATGTATGCTCTATTTTCAATAGTTTTGCAAGTTCATTTACTTTTTCATCAGTTTTAGATTTTAAAAGTTTTTTATTCATTAATTTATCTTTCATTCGATTAAATAAAGAATTAGACTTTTTGAGTTCATTTACTTTTTCATTTACTTTTTCAGTCAATTCTTCCGATTCATTCCCCTTTTGAATTAATCCAAGACTATTGCCGTATTCTTCTGCACATTTACAACAACAATTTTCATCAAATAGGGCTTTAACAGTGTGTTTATAACCAAAACCTATATTTTCACGTATTGTAAGATGCGGAAACAAGTAATTCCCATTGCAAAGCAATATTTTACGCTTATTTATTTCCTTTTTAGTAATATCTTCCCCATCTAATAAAATAATACCTTCATCAGGTTGTCTAAATCCTGCAAGTAATTCTAAAAGAGTTGTTTTACCACTACCACTCAATCCAACGAATACGCAATAATCGTGGTCCTCAATTTCCAAATTATCAACTGTTAATGTAAAATCAGACAATTTCTTTTTTAAATTTTTTATTTGTATCATTTGAACACCGATTATTGTAGTTTAATGTAGCGTACTCGCTGTAAATAGTTTTAATTTAGTAATTAATTTACTATTTTTAATTTATTTTTAAGTTATTTTTAATTTATTTTTTATATTATATTATTCGCTTCCATAAGCACAGAATCGTTCAATAGGGTACAATTTAGCAAAACCTGCTACCGTAGTCCCGTAAAAGATTATTTTTTTATTATTCTTTTCAGCCAAATTTATTAAACCGATTATTGTACCATTTGCGGTTGTACTGCCTGTAGCAAGTATAATATCAGAATTTTCTATTAAATACTCGTTCATATCGGCGTGCATAACAAATATGCCGTTTTTCATTCTTCCAATATTATTTATGTCCATATCAGTATTTAAAACATTTTCGGCACCGAAAGTTTTAACCATTTGCTTAATTATTGCAGGGTGGTATCCGATAATTCCTATTTTTAAATTTTCTTGGTCATTTGTCTTTAAAATATGCTTTGCTAATTCCTCAGCACATTTTTCAGGGTCAGAACCTTCACAATGTTTTGTTTTATCTGTTTTTTTCAAATATTCCATTATAGCGTTAAACGTTGCGAGTATTCTCTGGTTATCATTTGAGTCGATTACTTCTGAGATAGAACCATTGAATTCCGAAAGGTTTTCCAATGTTGTAAAAGCGTCGCCAACTGAATTTTTGAAGAATGCACGCAATAAAAATTCTTTTCCGTTTAAAAGGGGGTAATCTTTAACGTTTTTAGTGTCTAAATTTATGTTTATAGGTTTTATCTCAATTTTTTCATCTAAAAGATTGTTTTCTTCGCATAATTTTACTAATACATCTTTTAATGTTTTTTGTAAGTCAAAATTCTCATTTTTTAGGGATTCAGTTTCAATTTTCATAGTATTACCTTTTATTTGCATATTTTAATTTATTTTAATTAATTTTAAGAAATTACTCATAATTACTCATACGTGTAAAATTCCATATTACATTTTTACTTTTACTTTATAATACATATATTTTGTTAAATAGTTTTAAAATAAAAATAAATACAATATTAAAACAGAAAAATGTAATATTCAATGTATTCATATTTAATTAAATTATTATTTTTATTTTATTGGTATTGGTATTATGTGTATTTTGAGCCATAATTTGCTATTGTACGTATAGTCATCAATATAATCAATGCCACCATTAAAAATACAAATGCAATTGTTAACGCCATATCTATGTTTCCAAGAGATATATTTAAGAAAACTGCCACAGGTAGCGTCTCAGTTTTCATTTTGGTAGCCCCTGCAACCATCATTGTTGCACCAAACTCACCGATACTTCTTGCCCACGCTAAAAACATTCCTGCGAGTATACCGTTTTTAGCCATCGGTAAACTTATTTTAAAGAAGCTTTCAATCTTTCCCGCACCTAAACTTTGAGCTATGTATTCGTATTTTGAATCTATCTTTTCAAAAACGGATTTTGAGGTTCTAACGATAAAAGGCGTTGCCACAAAAAACTGTGCAACAATTACGCCTTTTGGAGTGAATAAAATACCTTTCAATTGCTCAGAAATTGCCTGACCAAAAATAGTATTTCCAAAAAATACTAAAAGTGCAAATCCGGATATTAACGGAGGGATTACGACAGGAACTTCAACCATTGCATCTATAAGGTTTTTGCCCCTAAAATCATATCTTGCGAGTGCATAAGCCGCAGGAACGCCAATAATTAAACCTAAAGTCGTTGCAATGGTGGCAGTCATTAAACTGAACTGTATTGCAAATTGAACTTCACTTGAAAAAATAGCCATTTTCAAAGTTTCGGGTGTAACACTCCCCAATATCGAAATTAATACAAACAAAACCATTGATATAAATACAGACATCAAAAGCATTGATGAAAATTTTAAAGAATCGTTTATAAACCTCATATTATCCCTTTATCCTTTTTATCCTGTCCTTTTTAATTTATTTCTTTTTAAATTATTTAATTTAATTTATTTTTCTGTTTTAATTTTTTTGTAATTTTTTGTAATTTTTTGTAATTTTTTTGCATTTGTTGCATTCTGTGTAAATTGTAATAATCTTTGAAAATAGAATAAAATAAGAACAAATAGAACGTATATTATAAAAATATTAAAAATATTAAAATAACTACAATACCAAAATGAATTCCAAAATGGTTAGTTATTTTAATTTCTAAATTATTTTAATCTTTTTAGTTGATATAGTGACCAAATGTGACCAAATAATTGCTAAATCTTATTTAATATTATTATTTAATGTATATTAGATATTTATTAACCCTATGATAATTTAAATTTAAATTTTATTTAGTTATTTGATATAACGGTGATTAATTCTTACAAGTCCCCTAAAAATGTAAGAATTCAATGTGACAATATATGTATTATAGTTAATTAAATACTCAATAATTAACTAAGTTTAATTAAATAATGATATTTAATGATTAATTAAATAATTATTGGTTTGTATTATTTAATAATACAAATCCGTTCTTTTCAAATATTGGCAATCCTTCAGTAATTATAAACTGATAAAATTTCTCAGTGTTTGGATTATCTGAAGTTGTTAAGATTGCTACAGGTATTGTTTTTATTGTATTGTATTTTGGGTTTATTTCTATAATGTCAACTTCATCACTTCTTGAAAGTGCGTCAGCCCTCCATACAACAGCTGCATCAGCTTGTTTTTGGCATACATACATTAATGTTTGTTTAACAGTACCTGCTTCTACCAATGTGTTTTCTTTAACTTTATCAGTTATATTTAAACCATTGTTTGCAGCTTTACCCAATATTTTATTAAATGTTTTCCCAATTGCGATACTTTTTTCACCAAGTGATAAAGTGATTCCTTCATTTGATAAATCTTCTAATCCTTGGATATTTTTAGGATTTCCTTTTTGTACTGCAATTACTGGAACGTGTTTTGTAATATTTTCGTATTGTGCAACATAACCTTTTGATTCTTGTAATTTAAAAATATATGAACTATCTCCCGGCATAAATATATCGCCAGAATTTGAGGCAACAATTTTTGAATACAATGCACCACTACCACTATAATCATATTCTATTTTAACGCCGTATTTCTCTTCATATACTTTTGCAATTTCATCCATTGGTATTTGCATCCCTGCACCTACAAATGCCCTAATAGGCTCTGAACTACCCGTGTTCTGATTTTGTGTGCCAGCAGTTTGGTCTGCACCTGACATACATCCCGAAAATGCTGTCATCGTAATTACTGACAATATTACCAATACTAAAAAGCTTATTTTAGCATAGTTAGTCTTATTTTTAGCATTTTCTAAATTTTTATTATCTTTACTATTTTTAATAGTCATATTATCCCTAATAATTAATTGATACGTTGGTAATTAATGATATGGCATTAACTACAGTATGGAGTAAGATATTATATAGTATTAAAATTTTATAAATTTTTACGGTAAATTAATATTTTTGAAACATTCAAGTAATATTTTAGAAATTTTTATTTTTATTAATCATTTCAGATTACCATTTTAAAAATTTCGTAATTAAATATACTTACCTTAATATATAAATGTTTCTATTTTGTATTACAATATTTTTTAAAACGTAATAGTAATATATTAACATTTTTATACTATATAAATCATAAGTAATTACAATTTGTAAGGTAATCAAATATAATTAATAAGTTATATATTTGTAAACAAATATAATGGCAAATATAAGAATATAGCAATAAAATAATAATTATAATACCAATATAATAGTAAAATGAAAATAAAAATAAAATAAAATAAAATAAAATGATACATCAATAAACCAATTATGTGATAATATGATATCAATTACCGAATTAAATAAAATATTACAGAGTAAATTTCAAAATAACAAAACTGAAAAAATAAACCTCAATGACGCATTTAGCAGAGTTATTGCAGAGGACCTATATTCAAATATTGCAGTCCCCCCATACAACAAGTCAAATATGGATGGTTTTGCCGTCAGTGAAAAATTAGACAAATATGTGTTAATTGATGAAGTTCACGCTGGAGACAATCGAGATTTATCAATAAGAAACAATGAATGTACTTGGGTCGCTACAGGCGCTAAATTACCCGAAGGAACTAATTATATAATACCTATCGAATATTTGGGCATTGAAACCGAAGAAATGGTAAATTACATTAAAAATAATGGAAACACCATTATATTAAATTTAAATGAAGAAGAAAATCACATTTTAAGGAATTCATACTTACCAAATAATCCATTTGAAGAAAATCACATCGTAAAAAAGGGTATTGATATAGAAGAAGGTCAATTGCTTCTTAAAAAGGGTACAAAAATTAACGAGAGAAACGTTGGTTTATTGGCTTCTTCAGGAGTTAACGAGCTCAATGTTTATTCACTACCTAAGGTAGGAATTATATCTACTGGCGATGAATTAAAATTAATAAATGACGTTAATTCAAAAACTATTGGCAATATGGTTAAAAAAGCAGGTTGTGAACCTAAATTTTTAGGTGTTTCTAAAGACGACTTTGCAGAATTAAGAAATATTGTTAAAACAGCTTTAAATGAGTATGATGTTGTAATTACTTCTGGAGGAGTTTCTCGAGGTAAAAAAGATTTTACGAAAAGAGTAATTGAAGATTTAGGTTCAGTTTTAATGCACAGAGCCAAAATAAAACCTGGTATGCCCATATTATTGGGAGAAGCTATCGATGAAAATAATATTTGTAAACCATTGATTTGTATGCCTGGAAACGTTACTTCTTGCGTGATAATTGCTCAGGTAGTAGTTTATCCATTCTTAAAAAGTCTTATGCACGAAAATTTAAATAAAAATATTCGGCAATTTAAAATTTCTGAGGAATTGTATTCTCAGTTTGATAGAACCATATATATGCCGGTTAAAATTGAAAATGGTGTTGCTTATCCGACTTTTGAAGGTTCTAATATGATAAAATCAGTTGCTTATGCTGAGGGTCTTGTTGAAATTACAGACGACAAAAAGTATGATAAAGACGAATTAGTAGATGTTTGGATGTTTTAATCAATTTGTATGATATAAGTTATACTTTTTTAATTTTTCTTTTCTTTTTTGGCATTATTTGTAAATTGAATTAATTTTAAGATATTTTTAGTAATTTAAATTATTAATTGCCCCATTAAGATTTTATTCAATAATATATTTAAACTTGGATATTCAAATATATTATTATGTAATTAATTAAGTAATTAATCCGATATCAATAACATATTTTCATATACTCATATAATAAGCATAATTAACTGCTAAATTTAATTAATAAGTTTAAACATTGGTTTATGTTTAAATTAGGGGGATTGGGATGGATTTAATAACTGAAATATTTTGGGTTATTATTACATACATTCTTTATGTAATTTTTGAAACAATTTTTACAATGTTGGGGACTAAATTAGTGAAAATAAACGTGGAACTTAAGCAAATAGTTGTTATTTCGGCAATAAAATCAATAACATACATTATATTTGGTTTTGTACCCATATTCGGGAATTTATTGGGAATAATGGCTGCAGCATACTTAAACAAAGATATGTTTGATGTAAATTGGAAGAATGGATTTACTATAGAATTGCCTACGGTAGTCTTTATACTCATTGCTATGCTATTATCCATTATATTTGGCATAGTGGTATTATAATTATAAATACTATCGTAAATTTATTAATTTTAATTATTTACTATTTTTTTATTAGATGATTATTTTTTTAACATATTCAAATGTAATTTAGTACATTTTTTATAGTACCAAAATATAATATCTATAAAATTTTTTAAGATGATATAATTATAATATAAATAATAGGTTAATGGAAATTTCAACCATTTATAATAAATTGTGTGATATTATGACTTCAAAACAGAATGAAGAGACTAAAAAAAATCAAGAAAATAATGAAAATAATGAAGAGCAAGAGCAAGAAATTGAATACATATCAAAAAAAGAGCTTTGGGAAACTTTTTTTAGATACAATCACGAAAAAGAAAAGAAAATGCTTAGATATGCAGATAAAACACTTGAAGAATACATCGATATAAAAACAAATAATGGAAAAGTTATAGTTTCTATAACTTTAGGTTTAGATGGTATTATATTAGAAGGGGGTAAAAATAATCCTCCCGAATTATGTAATAAAGCCATTATATTAAAAGAGTATCCCGTAATTTACGATACTGATGTAATCGATAAAGTTGCACGTAATAAAAACAAATACTTCCAAATTCTCCAAAATGATAATAGATATAACACATTTGAAGTTAAAAATATTGATATGATTGAAGAATTGACGAGAAGATTTAAAATAAACAGTAATCAGTATAAAAATATCGTAAATTTTGAAATATATTATGGAGATAATTATATTAGAGATGAATAATTCATATTTTTTAATATATTATTTTATTATTTTTTAATATATCAATAGATATTAGAAAATTTAATGATATCTTTATATATCTTAATAACTAATTACTACATAACCAATAATATTGTTGGTTAATATCATCGTCAAAGTAATAAAATATTTTATAATTTACACATACTTGGTGATTTTTTGATAGGCGTATGTATGCGAAATAAGGAACCAACGGAATATAATCATATCAATGATTGGGGTTTACATTTTAACCCAAACTTTGATAAGTATACTAATGTAGTTAGTTCAGATATTTACGGATTTCACGCACCTATCTTAAATATATCGTCAAAAGAAGGAACTAATAAAATGTTGGAAACCGTAGGGTATGTTTCCGACTATATTAAAAGTACTCAAAATAAGAATAATAAAGATAATAAAAATACTAAAAATAAGAACAAAGAAGCTTATTTAACTGTCCATTTACACAATGGTATACCTCCAGAATACGACAAACTACTGGAAAATCTAAGTAGCATAGTAGAATATGCGAAAGAAAAAAATGTTAAAATATGTGTGGAAAATCTTAGGAAAGGCTTTTCTTCAAATCCCTACAATATTTTAAAAGTCGTGGAAAATTGCGATTGTAATATTACAATGGATATTGGTCATACCAAATATGAAAATAGGCTCGATACTGTTGATTTATTTGCCGAATACATTCATAATGTACACGTTTACGAAAATGAGGTTGAAGGCAAACACATTGCTCCAAAAAATTTAGATAATTTAAAGCCAGTGCTTGACAGATTATTAAATTACAAAAAAGATTTTTGGTTAGTTGAATTAATGGACAATACATCTTGCCAAAATACTAAAAATATGTTGACAAATTATATAATGAAATACGATTAAAAAATTAAAAAGAAAATAAACATTTAAAAACTAAATACTACTATTTAAATAGCTGAAAATACATTAAACCATTTTTTTATACTTTTTTTAGCTAAATTGAGATTATGTTTCAAAATTAAAAAATATAATAATAAGATAAAAATATAAAAATAATAATAAAAATAATAATAATAGAATAATAATAAAATAATAATAGAATAATAATAAAAATAATAATAATAATAAGTTATAAAATTAATTTTTCTTCAACCAATTAATTCTATTACTAATAGTTTCTTCAAATTTTGAAGTTTTTGATTTCTTGGATTTTTTATCATCTTTATCGTTTCTTTTTTCAAAATTTTTTCCGTGTTGCGATTTTTGATTTTGAAAGTCTTTATTATTGTCATTGTTGTGGCTTCCAACAGTTTCAGCATTTTCTTCATTAGAATTTTCATCTTCAAAATCTGACTCGTGTAATTCTGCCATTGCAGGATTTCTTTCTCTCTTCTTCTGTTCCAATTTTTGTTTATTTAATTCAAAATCTTCCTCCACTTTTATAACGTGGTCTGCAATATTTTGAATTGCCATACTAAAACCAGGTTCTGCACCAACTACTATGATACCAACACCATTTTCCTTAGCTTTACGCATTGCAGGTAAAAAATCGGCGTCTCGAGTCATATAAACTATGGTGTCTATATTTTTATTATGGACTAAGTCAGTCCCATCTACCGCCATCTCAACGTCGACGTCTCCTGCAGATATTCTTGGCTCAAATCCTTGATTTGCAATTGCTTCGATTAATTTATCAGAAGCATACTGATTTAAGTAAACCCTACCTACTACAATAGTACCGAATTGTTCTACTGCATCCCTTATTTTATCCAAATCAACGTTAAACTCTTTTCTAAGCATATTTGGACCGTCAATTAAGAGTGCCATTTTATTAGCTCCCTTTTTAGGATTTGGAGTTTTTACATAAAATTTTGTTAAAGTTCCTAATCTTTTCCACATAAATTCACCAAATTAATAATTAATTTTTATCCGGATTTATCAATAATTTTTATAAATTTTTTTCAGTTTAAATTTAGTCATTTTTTAAGTATTTTTAATTATTTTTAATTATTTTTAAGTATTTTTAAGTATTTTTAAGTATTTTTAAATCACGTAATTTTTTGAAAAATTATAAATGAATAATTTATTAATCCAAATTTTGTTGACATACGTATGATTATATTGTAATATACATTATAAGTATATATAGCTAATTAACCTAAAAAGCTATAAATTTACCAAAAATACTAATTATAGATTTTTTAAAGTATTTAATAGTTTTAATCATCTTTTTCTTCTTTTTTAGATTTTAATAAATTCACTATAATTACAGTCAATAACACACCTGCAAATAATATCAATACTGCAATAAGTAAATAATAACGTTCTGGGGTCATATACACCTTAACTTCTTTATCTGCTACAGTACCTATCATTATACTTTCAGCATCTAAAATTGTACTTGACGAATCGCCATTATTGGCAGTATTATCATTTGATTTTTCAAGATTTGTACCAATGGTATTATTTGATGTAATATTGTACTTGTTATCATAAATAGTAGTTAAACCATTTTCGTAAGCATATTTTTTCAAATGGTCTTCAAAAAACTTAGAAAGATATATCTTTTCATTCGTTCCTGCAAAAACCTGAATAGTACGCTTATCTGTATGGTTAATACCTATTCCATCGATTCCAATAAAGTGAATACCCTCGTTTAATGTTTTGTTAAACGAATCGCCATTTATTAATTTCCCATCGATATATATGTTAATATTTGGATTAACATTCGAATTTAATATACAAGAGGTAGTTTTTGTATTATCGGTATCAGATACAGATACATTCTGCATATTTGACATATTTGACATACTGTTCAAATCATTTAAGATTAATGGCGTTATGTCGTTTATTACTTCAATATTACCCTTACCGTCGATGATTTCAATATCAAAATTTTGAGTTTGTACATTGTAAATATATTCGTCTGCAGTACCTTCAGCATCCTTGTCTTTATTAACCATCATATAATTTGATGTAATTTCTAAAGTGTATGTTCTTTTAGGCGTATTTCCTTTTGTGTAAATTTTAAAATATGCGAATCCCGACGAACCCGGCATTATTTGGTAAATATTTCGAACATTTGGAGATATTGTAAAATATTCGTTATATTTTGTCTCTTTATCGCAACCCATTGCATTTAAAACTGTGCTGTAAAGAGTTTCCGAGCAGTTTACAACCTTTACAGAAACATTTACGTCATTTGCTACAGGAAATGAATTTGGCAAATATATTTTTATGGATATATCTTCATAACTTCCACGTTCAATTTGTAAGTCTTCTGGTGCAGTAATATCTAAATTATAGGCATTTACTACATTTATCGTAATTAGGAATAACAAAAATAACAGAAACAATGCCTTGCATTTGTCTTTTCTTACCATAATATCACAATAGCAGTTTTATAATTATATTTAGCATATTATTTGTAAATATATTGCTATCATATATTATGTAATTTTTAATTTTTATAATTATACTATTCAACAAATAAATCGTAAATTTTTGGAAAAGTTAATAATTTTATATTACATCCATAATAAATTTATAAAAAAATAAATTATTCACATAGTAATTTACTAAATTATAAATTATAAATTATATAATTACTAAAATAGTAAAATATTAAAATATTAAAATATTAAAAATAAAAATGATATGCAAGTATAATTGTTATTTATGTTTCCATACTTAATTTAAAGTTTACAATTTTTATTAAATATCTAATAACATCTAATAAGACATTTAATTGAATATTAATCCCCTATTTATGTTCTATAGTACAAGTATATAGCATTGCGTAATAATCCTCATAATTACACAGACCACTAAAATACATCGTTAAGGTTAGTTATTTCTTATAAATCTTAACCTGTATCCACGACCGATTATTCTCATATAAATCCCCATTTTTTAGATAATAATCATTGATAATATTCTGTTTTCCATATTGTGATTTTTATTAGTAATATACAAATGGTACACAATTACAAATTATATAAGTAAAAGTTATTAAAGTTAAATTAAATAAAAATTCACATTATTATATTTAACTTTATCATATATAAATATTTTGAATTTTATATAATCACCATTTATTAGCATATTAACTATATGCTGTCTGCTATAAGATAAATTTATATAGTTTTTAGAATATTATACTATTGTGGATACTTATCCCCCAAAGTGTTCCACAATACAATATAATACACATATCACGAGTTTTAAAAGATATTTTAAAAGATATTTTACAAAAATAAGATTAATATTAAAAGAATATGCCGAAACCCCCGTAATTCAGCGAAACTATAATATTTCTTTTTTTATTAATATTTTCTTAATATTGGTGAAATTATTAAATACAATAACATATCTTCCCCCAAAACAAAAAATAACGTAATGATTAGGTCATTATGCCTAATTGTAAGTTTATTAGCAATAACGTCCCTTAATACAGCATATGCAGAAGGTGTATATACGAATCCCGTCGATTTGTATAATGAAAACGCAATAATTACTGATTACACTAATGACAATATATTGTACACATTTAACAATCAATATCCAAATAAATTATCCCTTCAATCCTTCAATTATCATATGGCTCCTTATTACAATAGGTATAATTTAGAAAAAATCCCAAATATCGTTTATTCGGAGGATACTTTCCGATATTTATATTTACTCTCAAACTGGCAAAATCAAAATTTTGATTATACATATAATCGTAAAACCCTAAAATATGAAGGTCAATATGTTGAAGTACTTTCCCCCATTCAACTATTGGACTTAAAAGAAGGAGTTTGCAGAGACTTTGCCACATTTACAGCATCACAATTGCTAAAAAATGATTATCCTGTGTATTTCATACATATGATATACGATGATAAGAGCAGTCATTTATTTGTTGCTACGGAAGTAAATGAAAATGGAAATACTCAATTAATGGCAATTGACAAAGGTTCTGAAGTGGATTACCTTTCGGATTACTTGCAAAAAATAAGTAAGCCCGGTAGTGAAAATGTTGTTAAATTAATAAAACTAACAAAGAATGAAGAATTTGGAACTTATGAATTCAATTATGAATACAATATTTCAAAATTAAACATTGAAAAACCTACTAAATACGATTTAGTAGAGTTTAATAATAGTTTAGCTAAAAAATTGGGCAATAAAGGATATAATATTATAGATTTATCCAAATTAAACACTATTTCAAAATTGGAAAATAAAAATATAACTAAATTATCATACTCATACTCAAATATATTATACAACTTTCCAAATTATTATATTGATGATTTAACAACGTCTTATGTAGTATCAGAACATAAAAATAGCGGATATTATACAATAAATACTTTTTGGGACGTAAAAACGTCAAAAACGTGGATAGAGTTGTATGTGTTGACCTAAACCCCTAAAATTAAAAATAAAATACTAAAAATAAAATACTAAAATATTAATTAATAATCAAAAATACTTTTTTAAATTTTATTTTAGATAACTTAAATTAAATAAAACTTATAATTAATTGTACCAATTGTAATTTAATGTAAGATTAAATAATCCCTTTTGTACTTACAACTCCTTTTCTATTATCTTTTTGCGTAGCCATATCCATAGCGATACCAAATGCTTTAAAAAGTGCTTCTACTTTGTGGTGTTCGTTTTTACCACTTACTTCAAAGTGTATGTTAACTTTTGCGTGGTTTGCAAAAGATTCAAAGAAATGAACAACGTTTTCAGTGGAAAAATTGCCTATTTTTTCAGTATTTGGTACGTAATCCCCCACTACATAAGGCCTACCACCTAAATCAACACAAAAAGTTGCTTTTGCTTCATCCATTGGTATCATAGCCCAGCCAAATCTTTTTATATTGTTTTTTTCGATATTACTAAATGCTTGACCCAAAACAATGCCTATATCTTCAACTGTGTGGTGGTCATCTACTTCTAAATCTCCATTAGCTCTTAAATTTAAATCAAATGCACCGTGCTTAGAAAAGGAGCTTAATACGTGGTCAAAAAATGGTACCCCTGACACAATGCTGTATATTCCAGTTCCATCAATATTTAACTCTAATCCGATTTTCGTTTCTTTTGTTTCTCTGTTTATTTGAAATTTTCTCATTTTTTCACGCAATACCTAAATTGAATAAATAATATGGTGTAATATTCGATATTCTTATATTATTTAGACTTTACATAAATTTTTATATGGCCATATTAAATAATAATGGTAATAATATTACTAATAATATTACTAATAATATTACTAATAATAATTTATTTATTGTATGATGGTATATGATAAATTATATTAATACAGTTATTTAATCTTTTATGACTTGATACGGTGGAAGTATGATTACAAAAAAATTATTGAATACAGAACAATCAGAAATTAGAAAAATATTCAATATGGCTTCAAAAGATTCCATAAATTTAGGGATTGGCGAACCAGACTTCAATACTCCTCAGCACATTATAGATGCCTGTAAAGATGCACTTGACCGGGGAATTACGAGTTATGTGCCAAATATGGGTATCCCTGAGCTAACAGAAGCAGTTTCTGAAAAATTAAAGAACGATAATAATTTAGATATTCCTCAAGGTAATATAATGATTACTTGCGGAGCTTCTGAAGCGATTATGCTCTCTATAATGGCATTTGCTGAAAAAGGAGACGAAGTAATTGTCCCAAATCCTGGATTTGTTAGTTATAAAAATATGACGCAAATAGCTGAAGCAAAACCCGTTGATATGAATTTAAAATATGAAAATAATTTTAAAATAGACCTTGACGAATTAAATGAAAATATAAACAAAAATACTAAATGTATTGTACATAATAGTCCTTCAAATCCGTTAGGGACTGTTTCTTCAAAAGAAGAAATTAAAGGACTCGCCCAAATTGCAGAAGATAATGATATAATAATTATTTCCGACGAAATATACGAAAAAATTATTTATGGTAAAAAACATTACTCCCCTGCAAATTATACTGATAACTGTATTGTTATAAATGGTTTTTCAAAAGCTTATGCGATGACTGGCTGGAGACTTGGGTATATGGCAGTAAATGAAAACCTAAACGCAAAATATGATGTACTTGACCATATTTTAAAAATACACCAGTTTGGATTTGCTTGTGCAACTTCTTTCGCCCAGTATGGGGCTGTAGAAGCTTTAAAAGGTAATCAACAGTGTGTTAAAGATATGGTAAAAGAGTTTGAAAAACGAAGAGATTTGATATATAACGGTTTAAAAGACAAATTTGATGTTATAAAACCAGAAGGGGCATTTTATATATTCCCCGATGTTAGTGAATATGGAAATGGTATGGAAATTGCAGAAAAATTAATCAAAAATGGGGTTTTATGCGTTCCAGGTCGTGCTTTTGGTTCAAATGGTAAAAATAATGTTAGATTCTCGTATGCTACAAAATATGAAGATATTGAAAAAGCTTTGGAAATAATCGATAAAATAATTTAATAAGCGAAAATGAATAAAAATAAAAAATAAAAAATATAAAAATAAAAATTTAAACGGTGAAAATATGCCTAAATTGATGCTCGCACTTGATGTATTAGATGAATCAGAGGCCATAAAAATATCTGAAGAAACATCTGAATACGTTGATTGTATTAAAATAGGATATCCATTAGTACTTGCCACAGACTTAGGCATAATAAAAAGAATAAAAGAAAAAACGAATAAAGAAGTTATATGTGATTTTAAAGTAGCCGATATTCCCGCCACTAATGAAAAAATAGCAAGATTAACTTTAAATTATGCAGATGGTATTATATGTCAGGGTTTTGTAGGTTTAGATAGTGTTAAGGCTATTATTAACGTTGCAGAAGAATATAAACAGGTCGGAAATTCAAAAAAAGTTATTATGGTCACTGAAATGTCCCACGAAGGTGCAAAATCATTTATGCAACCAATTGCAAATGAAATTGCAAAAATGGCGGGAAAATTAAATGTTGATGGAATTGTTGCACCATCTACAAGACCAACACGACTTAAAGAATTAAAAGAGATTGCAAACAACGCTTTTGTAATTTCTCCAGGTGTTGGTGCACAAGGTGGAGATTTGCAGGAAGTTTTAAAAGTTTTAGATGAAAATGATTATGTAATCGTTGGTAGAGCCATTTATTTAAATGAAAATCCAAAAGAAAGTGCCAAAAAATATAAAGAATTATTATAATTTATTTTTTAATTTATTTTTTAATTTAATTCTTCAAATTTAAATCCATTATCTGCCCTATAGAATTTTATACCTTTTTTAACCACATAATTTAAATCCATTTTAGCAGTGATATTCTTTATCAAAAGTTCAGATAAAGGCGGTTCGGTATTTATGCCGTGTATTGACGTTGTTATTCTCGGATTTACCTCGATTATGGTTATTTCATTTGTTTCTTCATTAATCATAAAGTCTACTCCAACGTATCCATTTAACCCGTCAATACATTGTAAAGCTTTAGCACATAGCTCTTTTGCAGTTTCTTTCAATTTATGGTTAATATTTATTTCTCCGCCACAATAACATTCTTCAATGTATTGTTTATTCATACAAATTGGATATAAATCATATCTATTATTAATTAATTCATTATTTACTTCTTTATTTAATTCATTTTTCAATTTTTTAGATACGATAAATATATAAGAGTAAGGAACGCCCTCAAAATATTCCTGAACTATTAAATTATCACCTATAACGTCGTGTATTCCATCACAGCCCAAATTTTCCTTTATAATGTACTTTTTAATTGGTAGTGTGTAGGGGGTAGGTACAGTATCCTTTATAGCCAGGTAAGTAAGATATTTATTACCTGCAATTTTAACACCTTCGCTATTACAGCCTAAATTAACGATATTTTTGTTATTTTCAATTATTTGGGTTAGTTTTTCTAATTCATTGTCATTTTCCGGACCGATTATAAAACCAGCTGTTTTATTATTTTTTACATTCGCAATGTTGTTAAATTTTTCCAAAGTTTCCGATAGTTTTTCTTTATAATCAGAAGTTAAATTATTAGTATTATTATTATTATTATTATTATTATTAGCATTATTATTAGTATTCCATTCATTATGGGTTATTACAATAGTTAAATTCCCATTAGAGGAGTTATTTAATGTTTTGTACTCTTCAGAATATTTATTGTACACCTTTTCGTCTAAAAAGCAGGTTAAATTATATTTTAAATCAGAATTTAAAAATTGCTTTAAAAGGGTATCAAACATTAATTTACCTTCATTTAATAAATTTTCATCAGGGAATCCCGTAGACACCATATATTCTAAAAAAACAATGTTTTTTATGTGATTAGAGTTATCAATTTGATTATTCAAAATTTCCCTCGTAATTATGGTAATTAAAATATAGTCCATATCGATTTAAGGTAGTATAAAAAGAATTTAGTATAAAAAGATTTGTAAATTGAATTGAAATTATTATTAAAATATTATAAGTAGTAAAAATAAAAATAATATAAAAAAATAAGTGATTAATAAAATAATAAATTAATAAAGTAATAAAGTAATAAAGTAATAAATTAATATAAAATTCCTTCATTTATCGCTTCATTGATTGATTCATATGTTTTTTTACAAATAAAGTCTATTTCATCGTTTGTTATCGTAAGAGGTAATACATAAATCAATCTATTAGCAATCGGTCGAATATATACACCTTTTTCAAGTAATTTGTCAGAAATCTTGTACCCTACTTTATCGGCGTAATCATACATTTCTTTTGTTTCTTTGTCTTTTACAATCTCAATTGCTATCATTAAACCGGTTTTTCTAACATCTCCAACTTTTGAAAGTTCTTTTAGCCCATCAAGACCTTTATGCAAGTAATTTATTGTTTCTCCAATTTTTTCAAATGGTTTGTCATTTTCAAGTATATCAAGTGTGGCGTGAGAAGCTGCACAGATTATTTGATTTCCTGCGTATGTATGACCGTGGAATAACTGCTTACATTCTCCATACGTACCTAAAAATTCGTTATAGATTTCATCGGTAGATATAGTTAATGCTAATGGTAAATAACCGCCAGTTATTGCTTTTCCTAAACAAATAATATCAGGTTTCTCAATACTTGTTAATTCTTCTCTTTCTGAAAAGAATGCACTTCCCAAACGTCCAAATGTAGCTATTTCATCGAGAATAAAGATTATATCGTGCTCTTTGCAAACTTTTGCAACTTCTTCGATATAGTCTTTTGGGTAAGGAATCATACCTGCTGAGCCCATAACACCCCCTTCAAGAATTACACAGAATAATTCGTCCTTTTTTTCCGTTATGAGCTTTTTAATATTTTCAAGGCACTTCATATTGCAACCTTGTTTGTTTCTGTCGTCAGTATCTTTAAATTGGGGGTTATGTGTACATCTATAGCAGTAAGGAGCTTCTGCAAAGTATCCATCAAATAATAAAGGTCTAAAACATCCGTGGAACAACTCGCTACCGCCTACACTCATTGCACCCACGGTATCACCGTGGTATCCTTCTTTTACAGATACAAATTTAGTTCTTTTGAATGTCTTTTTAACGTCTTTATTGTCTTTATTATCTTTATTATCTTTAGTATTGTTATTGGTACTATCGTTATTGTTATTTTTTTTGTTATCTCTCAAAAGACAGTATTCAAAAGCCATCTTCACGGCAATTTCTACAGCTTCTGCACCATCTTCTGAAAAGAATACTTTGTTAAGGTGTTTTGGTGCAAAATCTGCAAACCTTTTCGCAAGTATTGCGGAGGTTGTGTTTCCGCAACCCAATTGTGTTGAATGCCCTATTTTAAAGGCTTGTTCTGAGATTGCTTCAGATATCCGATTTTCCGAATGTCCAAAGAAGTTGCACCAAACTGATGAAACGCCATCAAAATACTTCTTGCCATTTACATCAATTAAATAGTTTCCTTCCCCCTTTTCAATTAATATGGGGTTTCCCTCTTCATATTCTTGCATTTGCGTGAATGGGTGCCAAACTAAGGTTTTATCCCATTTTTCGACGTCTTTTTTATCATAAACTATTTCTTCGTTTGTAGCATAATTTTTTAATATTATTTTTTCATTTTTTAAGTCATTTTCTGCGTTCATTTTACCACGAATTAGTCGGTATCCCTTATTTTAAAATTTTAAGATAGGGTTGTTTTTTTCAATAAGATATATTAAATTCTCATATATAAATTGAATGACAAATAAAATTCATAAAATACGAATAAATTTGATAATTTAATAAATACGAAAGAATACGTCATTAAAATATAATTACATATAAAATAAAATACGAAAATAATCTAAAAATAATAATAATAATAATAATAATAATAGTAATAGTAATATCATTTTTTAAAATAAATAATAATTTAATTATTAGTAATTAATATTACTAATAATAATAAATTAATTTTTTATTGGCCAAGTGGCAGTACTTGGAGCTTCTGGCATTTTACCGATTTTTTTCTGGATTAATTCTGGCCAGTCTTCAAATTCAAGACCATACTGGGATAAGAAACCCATTACCCACCGGGTTAATCCGTATCCTGTACAACCAGTCCATACTTTTCTACCTTTGTAGTCTTTAATTCCAAATCCTTCGATAAAGTGAGTACCGTGTATGTTTGCAGAAGTTACAGCTACACCTTTTCTTTCATCTTTAATGTGTGGCATCCAAAGTCTCATTTCGTATTTAGGAACATCTGGGAATTCTATTCCCCTATCTTCTGACTTTCTACCTTCTAAGTAGAATGGGTCGTCTCCTACTTCAGTCCAGTACTCCAAGTCTAATTTTTCAGCTAATTTTTCAGCATATAATAAACTGTCGTCTCTGGTTTTTTCAACGAACTCAGGGCTACCCATCCATACACATTCGCCTCTTAAGAATTCATTTACTCTATCAAGACCTTTAGCTCCTCCGCCTTCCCATCTGTAAGTCCAACCGCTTTTATCAAAGAATTTGAACGGTTTATCAACGTCTACTAACTCGTGGTCAAAGAAGCTGTAAAATGGTTCACATTGTGCAGGTGCAAGAACATAACCTGGGTCTCTCAATAATCCTTTTAATGTTTCTACAGGAATCTCTTTTTTAATCATCATTTCGTTAACAAATTCCTCAAACATTTCAGGGTCTCTTTTTGGAGGGCATACGTAGTACATACCCTCAGGTAAACCTTCTAAGTATCTCATTTTGTACATAACGTCTAAAGGAATTAATTTAGGGAATAAACATTCATCAAATCCTACTTTTTCGATACATTCCTCAACAATTAAGCTCTCAAATGCTCTGAACAATTTTGTCATAGGTGCTGTGTAAAACCATTGTCCTCTACCCACGAACCTTCTAACCCAGCCCTTAGCTTCAGCTATTTCAGTTGGTTCTTGTTCAAATACACTTGCTCTTGTTGTTTTGTATTCTGAAACAATTGTACAAGGTGCAATTTTACAAACGTCAAATGTTAAATCTTGGGAATCTTTTTTCTCTAATTTTTCTAAGTCATTTCTTACAAATTTGATAGCCCTATCAATAATATTTCTTTTTAATTCGCTATCGCCCATATCTGTAAAAATGATTTTTACACCATTTTTATCATATTCGACTTCACATTCAGGCACTTTTAAGTTTTTACTTTGTAATGCTTCGATATATTCTTCTCCAGCAGGTATTGTAATTACGTATCTTTCAATCAAAATATCTCTGATTCCGATTTGGTGTTTTCTACCCACTTTTTCCATAATTGGCTTTTTTAACCGTACAATACCTTCGTGTGCTCTTGTATATGTGCCAGAAATCATATTTAATTTGAGTTCTTTTCCATTAAATTTATAATCCACGATTTTAGAAGCTTCATTTTCCTTGCCTTCAGGCACTCCTTTCAAAAATATGCTTCTATCATTTAATACTTCAATAATATCTGTTTGTGTTTCCTCTAATACATCCTTGCTGAATGTAATTATCCCGTTTAATTCAAATTTCATAACTTCACCGTTTAATGTTCGTATTCATAATTATATGGGTTCATTTTGAATATACTTTGCGAATAATGTTGTAATTCATAATTTAATTAAATAATAATGTTTAATAATGTTTAGTTATTTTTAGTTATTTTTTAACTAATTTAAATTTGTCATTTTGTCATTTTTACCATATTCATTATATTTTAGCAGTATTTAAATTTAATTAATTAAAAAGATATAACTATGATAAATAAGATAATTTTTATATATTTTTCATATACTTTTATACATTGTATTAATTGATAAGGGCGGTAATATGGACTATTCAAAACTTAAAAGAAATAAAGAATCCATAAAAAATTTAATTGAAGAATTTAAGCGTGAAAAAATAGATTGTACACAATATTGGATTAATAAAGATTTTAAAGAAAATGATGAAATTATTAGTAATAATAACAATGAAAATAGCAATGAAAATAAGAGTAAACAATTATCAAAAGATTATAATTTCTTTGCGATAGATGGAAGCTTTAATCAGCGCAGTTTTTTAGATTTTAGCATCTACGTGGTTGGTGCTGAAGCTTACGGGCATAAAATAGGTACAAAAGTAAAACCATTATTAAATGCGTGGGACTCTGGCGTAATTTTGCCATATCAATACAGTAAAAGAAGCCGATTAGAGCACTATATGGCAACTATGGAGCTTAAACTTGCCTTATGCATATTAACTAATAATAGTAATAGTAATAATAATAGTAATAATAATAGTAATAATAATAGTAATAGTAATAATGATAAAATAGAGTCTTTTGATTACTATATTTATGATGGTTCAGTTTATTCCTGGCTTGTGCACGCTAAAAATAACCGATTATTAACAGAATACAAATATAATCGAGCAATTGGGGAATTATATATAAAATATGAAAAAGAATTTAGAAAGTATTTGCTTAATGAGCTAAATTGCGAAAAAATAGACGCTTATTCAAATTTTTATGAATATGCAAATATAAAAGAGGAAGAAGAAACCGAAAGCTTTGGTGAAAATGAGTTAAAAGTACTTTTTGAGCAATTAGAGTATATTATAGTCCTTTCAGAGCTACTAAAACACAGGGACAGAATAATAGGGGTTGCAAAAACCTCCAAAATGAATGTTTACTTTAAAGATAACTTACGTTCCGATATGTCTGCATTTTCACGATGTGAACCGGGTTATTCAATACCTATGAATTTAGTTGAAAAAGACATAAAATCAAGTAGTACAATTGAAGAGTTAAAAAAATTTGATATACATATTGATACGCTTAATTATCAGTTTTTAAAGTTCAAAAAAGGTGCTATGGGGATTACCTCGTTTAAAAAATTAGATGAGGAAGTTTTCGATGCACTTTATCAAATTACAGATATGAATTACCCGTACATATTAAAAAAATGTCATGAAAAGGTTAAAATATCGGAATTAGAAATGGATAAATATATTAAATATCTCGGAATTTATGAAGATACTGAAAGAGGCGTTTATTTGGATTAATAAGGAATAAGTGGAAACTAAAAAGTCAAAATATTATATTTTGATATTTTTAAAAAATTTAAATCAATAAAGATAAAAAGTATAAAAATAAATTTATACATAGATATAATATAAAAACAATAAAAATAACATAATATATCATAAAATAACATATAATAAACTATTAATTAACTAATCAGTTTATACATAATAATACAGTAATATATTGATAAATTAACAACTTATAGGGGGAGTAGCACTATGCAATACAAAAAGATATTAGTACCCACGGACGGTTCAGACGTATCTCTCGAAGCAATAGAGCACGCAGTATCAATCGCTAAAACGACAGGAGCTGAAATTTTTGGTGTTTATGTTTTGGATACGACGCCATATACAGAAATACCTGCTGACGGACTATGGAGTAATTTAAAAGAAATACTCGAAGAAGAAGGAGACAACGCATTGCATCTTGTTGCAAAAGCTGCAAGAAAGTATGATGTAGCTTTTAAAAACCAGGTTTTAGAGGGAAACCCTGAAAAAGAAATCGTTGAATTTGCAGATAAAATTAATGCAGACCTTATTGTAATGGGTACAACAGGTAAAACAGGTTTTGACAGACTTTTATTAGGTAGTGTTGCTGAAAGAGTTTTAAAACATACAAAATGCCCAGTTTTACTTGTTAGGCAAAAAGAATAATTTAATAACTTAAACTTAAAATTAAACTTAAAATTTACTTTTTTTATATTATATTTTTAAATTGTTATATCATTAATTATTAGCTTTATTATCAATTATGTGTTATTTTCTATTTTAATTTTCATAATATTTAACATAAAATAAGTAATTAGTTTTAAATGAGCACATAATGTTTATTTTAATATTATAACTATTACCTATTTATATATTGAAAATTAGAATAAAATAATATAAAATAATATAAAATAGTATAAAATAATATAAAATAATATAAGGTCTAATTCCACAATTATATTGTTATGTATTGTTATATGATTATTAGACGTTATTAAATCATTAAAATTTAAAAAAATTAATTTATTCGGGAAAATATGACAGGACTTATAATTTGCGAAAAGCCAAACGTGGCAAAAAAAATAGCGGATGCTTTGGGAAAACCTAAAAAGAAATCACAGAGTAAGGTTCCTTATTATGAAGTAGATACCAAAGGTAAAACTTATTACGTAGCATCAGCAGTAGGTCATTTGTACACGCTTATTGAGAAAAATAAAACCAAATTCGGAGATTACCCTACTTACGATATCGATTGGGCGCCTGCTTCGACGGTTGAGGGTAAAGAATACGTTCAAAAATATATCAATGTACTTAAAAAGCTCTCAAAAGATGCTAATGAGTACTATGTAGCTACGGACTGGGATATCGAAGGGGAATTAATAGGATATCACGCTTTACATCATGCTTGCGGTCAAGATATTGCAAAAAGGATGAGATTTTCAAGTTTAACTAAAAAAGAAATCTTAAAATCATTTGAAAATACTGATAGTATTGATTTTGGACTGGTGGATGCAGGGGACAGTAGACACAAAATAGATTGGTTCTTCGGTATTAATATCTCGAGAGCTTTAATGCAAGCGATTAGTTCAGCTAAAAGATGGAAAACAATGAGTACGGGTAGAGTACAAGGTCCTGCTCTTGCTTTTTTAGTTGAAAAAGAACTGGAAATACAGAAATTTGTACCGGTACCTTATTGGGTAATCAATGCAAATCTTAAAAATGAAAATGAAAATAATGAAGTTCCACTAATTGCTACCCACGAAATAGACAAATTTTGGGACGAAGAAGAAGCTAATAAGGCATATGGTAATGTAGAAGGTCAAAAAGAGGCTATTGTTGAAGAAATCAAAAAAACTAAGAAAAAGATAAAACCTTATCCTCCTTTTGATTTAGGTGCACTGCAAAGGGAAGCACACAATGCTTTTAGATACTCTCCAAAGAGAACGCAAGAAATCGCTCAAAAACTTTACGAAAAAGGTTATTGCTCATACCCAAGAACAAGTTCTCAAAAATTACCTAAAGATATGGAATATATGAATGAAGTATTAGGTAAACTTTTAAAAAGCAAGGAATATGGAAAATACGCCTCTGAGATACTTGAAAAGAACTTAAAACCAATTGAAGGCAAGAAAGATGACCCTGCACACCCTGCAATTCACCCCGTAGATGTTCCAAAAGAAGCTTTACCGGACGATGAACAGAAATTATACAATTTAATTGCAAGAAGGGCACTTGCTGCATACTGGGATGATGCAGAACGTGAATATTCAAAAATAACCGTTGACATAAACGGTGAAAAGTTCAAATTAAGTGGTTCACGTACTACACACGAAGGTTGGCACGAAATTTATTACTTTACAAAATTTGATGAGAATGAACTTCCAGAACTTAAAAAAGGTAAGGTATTACCAATAGAAAGTACGGAAAAACTTGCAAAAGAGACCAAACCACCTAAAAGGTACACTATGGCCTCAATCATTAAGGAACTTGAAAATAGACATTTAGGTACAAAAGCTACCAGAGCCGACATTTTGGAAAAATTAACTAAAAGAGGCTATGTAATAGAAGATGGTTCACTTAGTGTCACGGAATTAGGTATCGGAGTTATAGAAACTCTTAAAAAATACTGTCCTGAAATCGTAGAAGAAACACTCACTCGTGATTTAGAGGATAAATTAGAAAAGATACAAGACCATAAAATAAAAAAAGAGCAAGTAATAGACGAAACTAAGGTAAAATTATCGCAAATACTTGATGAATTTAGGAAAAAAGAAAAAGAAATCGGTAAAGAGCTTGTTGAAAAGATAGATTCCACCAATCGGTCATTACAACTTATTGGAAAATGTAAATGCGGTGGAGACCTTATAATTATTAAATACAAAGGCAAAAGCAGATTTGTAGGTTGCTCTAACTACCCAGATTGTGATATTACATACCCATTACCTCAAAAAGGTGCTATAAAAGTGCCGAATAAAGTTTGTGAGGTTTGTGGGCTTCCAATAATAAATTATATGGGCAAAGACCTATGTGTAAATATAGAATGTAGTTCGAGAATTTCTGAAGAAGATAAAAAAATACTCGAAAAAATCGAAAACGAAAAAGAAGAAGAAAAAATATGCCCTAAATGTGGTGGAACTCTTACCATTAAAAGAGGGGCTTTCGGCGTTTTCAGAGGATGCTCTAATTATCCCGAGTGTAAATATACGGAAAACTTAAAAGGCGAATCTAATGAAAAAGAAATCGTTGGAAAATGCCCTAAATGTGGTAGCGACTTAGTTAAACGTAAAGGTAGATTTGGGGAATTTATTGGTTGCTCTAACTACCCTAAATGTAGACATACTGAAAAGATACTAAAAGAAGGGGAAGAGGGTAAAGAACCTAAAAAGGCTACTAAAAAGACTACTACTAAGAAAACAGCTACTAAAAAGACTACTACTAAGAAAACAGCTACTAAAAAGACTACTACTAAGAAAACAGCTACTAAAAAGACTACTAAAAAGACCCCTGCTAAGAAAAAAGAATAATAAATATAATAAATTTTTAATTATCTTTTTTTAAAAATTCTAATTCATTATCCTCTGGAATATATTTTTTTAAATCACCATTCGGTCGTAAACCATATAATAAAGCTTTATCAGTGTAATTTAAAACTAAATTCATTATATCAGTGGAATTTATTCTATAATATCCGTTTAAAACATCCATTTCATTGAAAGCTTTTGTACTATCTTTGCCTACATTTTTACCGCATATTGCAATAGGCACTAACTCTCCCGAATGAATTAAACCCCCTGTTGAAGGTGTAGCGTGGTCTCCAGTGATTATATATAAATTTTCGTCTCCATTTTCCTTTTCTTTGTCGATTTCATCAATTACAACTTTTAAATTTTTATCTAATTTTTCTAAAACTCTTACCTTATTAATTGGATTTTTTGTATGACCTGCTTCATCGGGCTCTTTTGTATGAATATGGATAAAATCATAAATTTTTTTATTATTTATATTATTATTCTGATTATTATTATTATTATTATTACTATTATTATTATTATTTGTATTATCATTTTTAAATTTTAAACCTAATTCAATAGCTTTATCAAATTCTTTAACTTCATAATAATCCATTTTTAATAATTTTGCCAAACCTCTGAATAAACTACTATTTGCGATTATTACACCGTTTAAACCCCATTTCTGTTTAAAAGAAGGTAATTTTTTATAACTACCCGCCCATTTTGTTAATAAAAAGTTTGCAAGAGATTTATTTTCATTTTTACGACTTATATTTATTGAATCATTTTCCAATAAAGTATTACAAGTTGTTAAATACTTATTTAAAGCATTAGAAACATTTAAAGCGTTTAAATATTCTTCATAAGTTCCTATTAATTTAATCACTGGTTTAACCATTATTACGTGCCTATCTTTATAAAATGGGTCGCTATCAGAGATTTTATTAGATATACAATTATTAATATTATTAATATTACCATATTTTAAAATATTTTTTTCATTACAAAATTCTTCATAAGTTAATTCAAATCCATTCTTTTTAAGATTATTCTTTTTAAGATTAGGTTCTGTTTTTAAATTACCATCATTTTCCAATTTTGAAATTTCTAAAATACTATGTATGCCTTGCATATGATGTATTGTAAACAAATAGCCATCTATATTAATATTTGAGATTTTATTTAATAGTTCTGAGATTTCTTGATTGTTTATATCTTTTGTTCGCCTATCTAAAACTAAAAAGTTGTTTTCTTTTTGATTATAATTTACATGCCCCAAGGTTGCCCTTAAATATATTGAATCTTTTTTTAAGTCTATCCCTTCACCTAACGCTTCAATTACACCCCTACCAGGAAACTGGCTAATATCATAGCCCCAAAGTAAAAAATGGGCTACTTCAGTACCTAAAGGCACCCCTATTTTTTGAGGGCACATTAAACCAGTAAGTGAACTTTTCGCAAATTCATCTAAATTTGGAATATTTGCATATTGTAATGGTGTTTTATAATTTAACTCTTTAGAAGGTCTATCTGCAACGCCGTCAAGCAATATAACGATTGTTTTCATTTTTATACCTGATTACACTATTTAATAATTTGGATAATCTTTTTTACATACTTTTTTAAAATACTTTGCTACAATACTCATATAATCAAAACTATTGTTATAACCATTATGAAGCAAATCTTTGCTTATTACTTCCACATATTCTTTGTAAATACGTTCTATATCTTCCAAATGACATTTTCGCTCGTTTACAGTGTTATCAATATTTCTATAGTTTTTACTAAACATACAGGTAAACTGACTTGCATCTTGCTCCCAATCTTCGTTGATTATTTCTTTAATTTCAGTACCTTGCTCAACGTCTTTTAAAGGAGAGATTATTTCAACGTCAAAATCTTTTGCAATATTTGCATAAACCTCAAAAGCTACTGCAATCTGATTAATTTTATAATTATCATCGTGTTTAAGCCTATCTCCCGATATTATTCGTTTACCAAAATGATTGGCTATTGGAATCCTCAACATTCTTAAATAAGCGTGGCAACCCATACAAGGAGAGTAATAGAAAAATTTATCGCCGATTAATGATGAAAAACGCCCATTTATTGCGTGCCATAAACTTGGCTCATACATAAAGTGTAATGGCAAAAATATCTTATCCTTATGCATTTTTATATCATCACTGTTGCCCATTTTATTTTCTTTTTCGTTTTCTTTTTTTGGAATATAAAAACGGCTTGAAACAAACGAAGAATCTATATTATTTATATTATTCATATCCATATTCATATTCCTATCTTTTTCAGCATATTTTGACGAATTCCGATTTTCTTTATCGTTATATTTACCAACAAATGCTTTTACCATCTCAGTTAATGAAAAAGTATCATTATGCTCAGAAAATCTGGCATATATTTTTTCCCAATTTCTATAATATACTTCAAACTTTTCATAGTGTGCATATTCTTTTAAGGATAATGCTTCTGCCATATTTGCATAAAATTCATCTACTGGCTGTTTTTCATAACCTAAACGATTATACTGACTATTTATGCTATTTTCGTATGAATTATCGTACTCTAAACCAGTAAATGCACATATTGGTAATATCACATTTACATCATCATTGTCTTCAAAAGCCTTTATTATAGCTGCTGAGCTATCCCTACCTGCAAACTCCCCGATTACAATTTCTTCAGGTTTTATACCTAATTCATCGATTATTTGATTTGTTCGTTTTGACAAAATTGGTTTTTCAAATGAAGTTTTAAAATCTATAAAATTGTCCATCTTTTTGGTAAAATACATATTGACCCCCGCAATAATTTTTATCAAATATTAATTTCTATAAAACATTATATAGTTTGTTTTTGAATTTATTTATTTATTTGCATATTTTCGTATTTTCGTATTTTTGAGCAAATTAAAAGAATAATATAATAAAAGAAAAAAAGTATGGATAAATACTGTAAAATTTATTTAAAATAGGATTTACTTAGTTATTTAATCATATACCTATTAATTATTATTTATTAATTATTATTTATTAATTATTATTTATTAATTATTATTTATTTTTTATTTATTTTTTATTTATTAGTTATAGAATAATAGTCAGTTAATTTATTTATAAAATTTAATATTTGCTTACCGCAGTCTGATAATTCGTAAATTACTTTTCTACCATCTAACTTTATGATTACTAATTTCATATCTACAAGATTCTCTAAATTATTGTATAAAGTACCCTTTGAAACGTCAATCGTATTGTATATATCAACATACCTGCAAGCGCCATTGTGTTCCAAGCATTTTAGTGTACTTAACACACTCTTACGACCTAAAAGCGTTATAATTTCGGAGTCTTTGAACATTTCTGTAGGGTTGTTATTATCCATATTATCTGTAGTTTTATTTTGCAAAAATATCCCTCAATAAATTAACTATAAAGAACTATAATAACCGTAAAATAATCAAATTTTAAATTTAAAATAATAAGAATTAGTTAAAACTTGTACAATTTAAAGTTATTGATTTAATAAGTATAATAAAATTATAACCTAATAAAATTATAATAAAATAAAATTATAATAAAATAAAATGGCAATAAAATAGAGTAAATAATTAATTATATATTAATTTTAATTTTAATTTTAATTTATTATAACTTAATAACTAAATCTTCAGGGATATTGTTTAATGGCCTGTATACGTTGTACCCACTTTCTTTAAAAGTTTCCCAAATGGATAAATTGGTTGATACATACTCTCCTCCTTCCACCCATTTTTTAATTGGGGTTTCAGTCATTTTAAAGGAGATATTCTTTTCATTATCAATAATATATCTCTCAATATCCTGTACAACGTCAGCTACTGCCATATATTTTTGTAAAGCTTCATTTTCGTGTCTTTTTTGGTACCCCTCGATTACTTTGTTGTATCGTACCAGTATTACTTCCTCATTTTCAGAATTCCATCCGCAAATTAATCTGAAAAGGTTTTTTCCATAAACACTTATTATAAACATTGGCTCCCCATATACCAAACCCCTGTATTTCCCAAATATTAAAGCTTTCTTTTTGCTTTGTCTTACTTCTTTTATATCATTTACTTTCATTGTAATGTCCGTAATATTTTCTAAATCTTCAAATATTCGCATATAACCACCAAAAAATAATTAGATACTATTAGATATTAAAACAATAACGATTATTTTTATTGATTTATTATGTAATCAATACTATTTATAATTAGTTAAAAAATTTTGTTAAAACTATATGTTGTATATAAAATAGCGAATAAAATAAAAATTAAACTAATAAAATGAAAAAATAAAAAAAATTAGATTATTTAAGCTGTTGTGGAATTATTAACATTTCCCACTAAAGCTATCAAAAGTCTTGATTCAGCCTTATCTATTTCTTCTAAGGAATTACCTTCGATTAAATAGTGATTAAATCCTACTTTTGTAATTGTTGCAGTATTGTTTGTTTTTCTAAGTTCAAATACTGTTGTTTTATTACTATTTTTTACTATATCCAACTCAGTAGCATTTAATACAATATCTATCGGATTTGACTCATTTCTATAAACTAATAACTGTATTCCTGTGTTATTGCCGTCAATACTTGACAAACTTGCAATATTATGTGGTTTGTAGTAATTATCATATATATAATAACCATTGAAGTTAATTAACTTAATTTTTAAGTCCATTACAGCCACACCACCCTCATTATTTGGTAATGATGGGTCATATTCAATATATGCAAGCTGTGAATTATTGAAATAATTATTTTTAAGTTCTGCATCTGAAGTATTTACTAAATCTACTGAAACTGTGTCTAACACGTCAGCTCTTAAGGTTAATACTTGCGATTGGTTTCCGAAATGTACAAGATACTCAGAACTTGACAACTGTGTGGTATTGTTATCGTTAGATTTGCTCGTACAAAGTGAAAAACTCGCAACTAAAACCAAAGTCAATGCTAAAACAGCTAACTTTTTAAAATCCATTGTTTCACCTGTGTAAATTACATTTGTGAATATTTAAATTTTTATGATAATGTATTATTTAATAATATATTATACAAAGTACTATTTTATAATATATATTATTTATCAATACGTTAGGTTAAAAAAATATAATCTTAAAAAAGAAATAAAGAAAATAAAGAAATATGGAAAAAATAATAATTTATTTATTATTTATTATTTATTTATTATTTATTTATTATTTATTTATTATTTAACGGGTTTATTTGGATTATCAACTTTTACCTTACCATTTCCTTGACCCACTCCCGGATTGGTAGAATTAGCAGATTCGGGAATCACATCTGGATACCCGTAGTTTTTAAAGTTTTTTTTTGATGTGAATTTATACTGTGAAATCATACTTTGGAGTTCTATTTCAGCAGCATAAGCATTTACATAATCTTCGTCTTCAATGTATCCGTCTATTTCTGCCAATTTATTTTGCAATGCTTGATAATTTGAATCATTAGTCATATTTTGACCATATGTGTTCAATTGATTCATTTTTCTAATTAAAAACTGTCTCGTGTTTTGAACCTTGTTCTGTAAAACCCATCCTGGCATTGCTTGAGTGCTTACCATAAATCCACGGTTGTTTAACCTTTTTACAAGTGCTGAACCATTGAATAGTGGATTTTCAATAACTGTAATGTTAGTCTCATTTGTAATGTTTAAATCATCTAAAGTATCATTGTCAATTGATAAATTAGTTCCGTTTGTAAGAATTACGAATCCATAACCGCTACAATTTTCGTTTATGTCTTCTCCGTAAACTATTGTAATATTGGTAATGTTTGCGTCTCTAAATTTTTCTAAAAATTTATCTATTACTTCCTGATTAGTTTCATATCTATTTGAACCATTTAATCTCGCATAAGTTATATTGTATTCGTCTAATTTATCATCATATTCGGTTGGAATTGCTACTGGTCCACCTATTATGTAAACTATTTCCGGCTCTTCGACCAGTATGGTATCCCAGGTTTCATTTGTATATTCGCCCCAAGGCGTTGTAATGATTACGTTATCGTTTAAAACTTCGCCCAATGAATTTGCAGTTAAACAATCTGCAGAATTATCACTTACGAGCAAAACTTCGGTTGCTAATGCCGATGATACGCCAAATAACAATGATACAATAGTCATTGTAGCAATTAGATATTTTAAACCACTTGATTTTAAATCTTTGCCCATATTATCACCATTTAAATAAATTAATTTTATTAATCAACATTTGTTTATATGTATTCAACATATATTTAAATATCTATATAATTTAATTTAATGTATAGTATTATGTTATTTTTCATATATTAATGTATTTTCCATAAATGAAATAAGAAAAACTGATTTAAACTATTATTTTAAAAAAATAAAAAATAAAAAAGTAATTTAATTAAATTTATGTAATTTAGTAGTAATTTAGTAATAATTTAGTAATAAGTTAATATTACTAAATTAGGAAACTCTTACGACTTTGTACTGTCCTGCTACAAATGTCACTTTTATGCTATCTTCTGGTAATTCGTCTAATTGTGCGAAATACTCGACAGCTGTTCGAGTTCCTACCCTATCAGAACCTGCAAGTACTATTACAGTGTAATCGCCTACATTAAAGGTTTGGATTACACCTACACCTTCACCGGGTTCGTCATTTGTAATTGGTATTGGCAAGTAATTTCTGTATCGGTTAGTAATTGGGTTAGATACTGGACCACCGATAAGTATTGTTTGTTGTGTGATGTTATCATATGTTCTACTTGAAGCTAAAACTCCACCATCTGTTAAAGTGGTTGAATAGCCTAAATCAATAGAATTTCCTGCGATTACTTCAGAATTGTAGATAAAGCTTCTTAATTCAAGAGATGCGACATCTTCTGCTACTCCATCGAATGAATCTCTACTACTACGTCTATTGATTATACTACCACCCGTCGAAGCGAGTAAAGAACCTCCAACTATCCATTTACCGGATGTATCTTTAGTATATGCCCATACATAATCTTCTGCGGTATTTACGCCACCGTTAGGTGATGTAAATACTACCCATTGACTGCTTGTTTCATTGTATCTGTATAATCTTAAGCTATTTTCGTCAATATTACTTGGGAAATCTGCTAAGCTATAGTATACTTTAATGTATGAATTATTAATTACTGAGCTATTTAATAATGGTATTTGTATTTCCCAAGGACTTGCACCTGCTGAAAATGCTCCGCCACTTGCTGGAGGATTATTTAACTCAGATACAGATATCGGTGAGGAAATATTTTGTGTTGTATTTATTTCAATATATATACCAGATAAATTAATTATCATAGTATCATTTGTATTAAATTGTGTGTAATTATTGTATGTGTCATTATTTGTTATATTTGTAGTCAATACGGTTAAATTTTTAACATATCCTGATGTATTAGTGTTTCCGTATTCATCAGAAGTATTTACTGCTACTTGGTAAACTCCTGAGCTTATATTTTCAACGTTTGGCTGAATATTCAATATAAATAAGTTATCTGCCAATTTTGAAACGTTATATAATTTTGTACTGTTATCTTCTGCTTTTAACGTAATATTTGTTTTATTTTCAGGAATATTCACATAATCATCAATTAATACCCAAATGGTAGTATTTTGGTTTAAAGCCACTTCTTCAGGCGTTATGTAAATATTACTTATTATTGGTGATTCCATATCGATGTACAAACTCGTGTAATTCATTGACTTTTTATGTCCGAGTACATCAGATATATTTACCATAATGGTTTGATTACCTGGTGTATCACCTAAATTCAATAGTGCATACCACGTTGTTGAGTTTTTAGGTGTTAAATTATATACATTGCTGTAATTACCGTTGATAGTCACATTTAACTTATCAATCGGGCTTGTATCATTAACTACAACTGTAATATTAGTCGTTCCGTTTGCTTTTGCGTAAGTTGGGTCAAATGATACCGTTATATTTGGAGCAGTGTTATCTACTACGAAGTACTTTCCAAAGTCAGATGACAATCTGTAAACCGATGGATTGCTTGCTGTTTTTGTAGATACGTTCAAATCATACATTCCTTCAACTGTTGGCGAACTTGGTAATGCTACTTTGTAAACATCCCACGTATCATTTAAGTATGCCAAATCAATTGTCGTTGTATTGTTTCCTATGCCTTGTCCAATTATTGAAACATTTATTTGCGTTGGAATTCCCGTACCTACGATTGCTACATAGGTATCTATTGCTACGCCTGTTCCATTAGTTTGTCCTGGAACTGTGTATATGTAATCAATAGATATACTTCCATCATCCATATATGATACTGGATAGCCTAATGAATACTCGGAAGTCCCAACGTTTTTTAAATATGCTGAAGCTACGATGTATGAATTATTATCAATATTTAGCGATGATACATCGATTGTTTGTTCAAATTCTGCGGCTGTTGTGTTAAATACGCCTATCAATTCCCAGCTTCCTGGGTGAATTGCATTGGACTTGTCTCCCGCAGTTGTATTGTTCACGAGGAATAATTCAATTTTTGAATTTCCGAATTCTGTAGCATTTGGTGCACTACGTCCTATGTATCCTTTTACGTATAATGAGTTATTTGTTTCATTATATGATACATTTGTGAATATTGGATAATTCATATCGCTGTTTGCTTTTGAACTGTTTAAATAGCCCGTATTGTACTCAATAGCGAATAATTTTGTTGCATCACCATTTGAATAAACGTATGGCGTATATTCGAAATTATATATTGTATTATTTGAAATTATTATATTTTTTGAATTTTTATTTGTAATTATAATACCTGATGAAGAAATATTATTAATTTTATTGTTTTTTATTTCAGAGTTTTGAATTTCTGAAAATAACATTCCACCATAGGAATTACTTATATTGATATTTTCGAATTTTGAATTTATTATATTTCCTCCAACTATTGCATAAACCCAATTTTCCAAAGATAAATTACTAATCATTAGGTTATCAGCGGAAGATATCGCAAATGGATAGTGTCCATCTATCGAAATGTTATAGCTTGAATTATAATAATCGTAGCTATATCCTTGACCGTAGATATTAACATTATCTGCGGAGATAAGTATACCATCGTCTTGAGTTTGTACTATATCTTCCATTATATAGTAATTACCGGACCTTGTTATGTGATATGGAATACTTGAATTATAGATGTAGTACGTATCGTTTACATAAAGCCAACCGTCATACGTATTAAAGTTGCTTACATTGTCTCTTGCAGTGATTGTATAGGAGTAATTACCTTTACTGTGAGGTACTGAAATGTTAACACCCCAATGGTCGGTGCTTAATTCAGTAAACCAGTATTCGTCCCCTAATACACCAATACTTACATTATTTACTTCTGCATTAGTCCAGTTGTTTCTTGTTGTTAGGTTAATAACTAAATATTCGTCTGGATTATTTACAATGAAATTCTGAGGACTTGAAACATTTAGTATTTCTACAGGATTACCTGTCACATTTATATTACAACCGCATACATCACAGGAACAAGTTGTAATATACATTATAGGAGTTAATACTCCTTGATTATAGTATGTTGTAATCTGTACGGGATAAACCCCTGTAGTATTAGGCGTGTAGATTGTACCATTATAGATTCGGGTAGTTCCCGCATCTGAAGTCGTTAATTTGTAAGTATTATTGCCTAAACTCACGTTTACGTCCACTATATTATAACCGTTTGGCTCTATACTAACATTTATCCATACGGGTCTATTAACTACTTCTTCAGTTAAGTTTAAAGATACATTTCTACATAGCGGTACTTTTTCACGAACTGGCGCATTTAAACCAAATTCTGATGTATCATACTTACCTGAATCGTAAAGTCTCGCTGTTGCTGTAAGATATGAGTTATTTGTTAAATTACTGTAATTTACACCGGAAATATTAATGTAAGCTTTAAATACGCTGTTTGCATTGGTGGTATTTGAACCTAAGTACTGTATACTCCCACCGTGATTTTTAATACTTGAGTAATTATCGCCTAAATCTATATCAGTGTAATTTACTACGTAAATATCAACTAACGTACTAGCAAATGTACTACTTGAATTATTTACTCCCACATAACCGCAAACGTAAAGTATATCTTCACTGCTCATATTTGCAGTCATAATTATTGGGTGGTCTAATCCACCATTGCCAGTGCCATCAGTATTATAAACTCCGTCATTAGGTAATGAATCTGATGGAATGGTCTTTAATGGCGAATATAATGAGATTCCCAATATATTTTGATATATTGAGTTGTTAAATATATTTGCGTAATCTGAATCTTCATCTATGTATATACCAACACTATTATTGGTAATTATGTTTTCAGTGATGTTGTAATCATCAGAATCGGAAATCCGTATACCATATTCATATCCATTGATTTTGCTTTCTGAAATGTTCCAGTCGTCGGAAATTTCATATCTAACACCAACATCTCTCGATGCAAAACCGGAATTACTTCTTACAGTGTTGTTTATAAAGTCGCTGTAGTAAGTATCATAAAAATCAAATCCGATTTCACAATTTACTAATGCGTTATCTTCAAAAGTGCTGTAATCAGAGTCATCTGCGTGTATACCCACAATACTACACGATGAGATATTATTTGTTGTAATATTTGCACCTGGAGAAGTTAGTAAACTTATTGCAGTTGGTGAATTAGTAATTACTGCGTTTGATATAGTAATATCATTACAGTCTATAATATCAAAGGCTGTTGTTGGACAGCTTGGCACTATTACATTATTAAATGTACAATTTGCACTGGACATTACAAGTACTGCATCAGAACCAGAATTTTGTATATAACAGTTATCAACAGTCGAATTTTCAAATTGAATAAGTTTTAAACCTTCATTATCTGAATTTCGTATGTTAACGTCTGAAATATTTACATAGGCACTTCCTTCATCGTTTATACCTATATCCCAATCTGACAATGTAATATCTGTAATTGTAATATTGTCAGTTTCTATTACATCGTTAAATATACGAATACCATCTTTAGCAACCCCGCCACTGTTAAATGTTAAAGTATGGCCATTACCGTTTATTTTCACGTTGCTTGTTTTAATGTAAATAGCATTTTTCCTATTTACGTCGACACTCTCGTTTAAATTATAAATACCGCTTTCTTCAATGGTTATACCTACAATACCGGGGTCTGTAAAGTTAACTGCACCAATTGTATATTCATTTGCTGCATAACTACATCCAAGTAATGAAAGTAAGATTATTGAGAATAGGGCATATTTTAATAAATTAGTAGATTTCATAATCCCCCTCATCAAATCACTCCAAATTTGATAGATTACTATCAAATACTTGATTACTGTCGAATGACTAATTAGTTATAATGTATATTAGAAAAAAATTTTACACATATAATTATCTAATTAAAGGGTTATATATATTATTTGACTTATAATTACGATTTGTTCGGGATATAACAGAATAATAACGTATTTTTTTAATAAATAATGGCGCATAATTGATTATAGTGTATTAATCGGCAAAATAAAGTTAAATAATTTAATTGAAAATATATAGTTATAATTTCAAATATAATAAACTCAAATTGATAAAAATATAAAAAATAAAAATAAAAATAAAACTATAAAATAAAACTATAAAATAAAACTATAAAATAAAAAATAATTAATATGTATTAAATTAAAATTCTACGACTTTTCCGCCATCGTCTAAGTATTTTTTTAGACTAATATGCCCGTGCAAGTCATTCTCGATAGAAACTTTTCCAATAATATCATCTAATATTCCGTGCATACTGGAACAAGCTTCACAAGCTATAAAATTATCTTTTAAAGGTTTTACGTGCTCACTAAATGGATGTTCTGGGTTTATTAAGTCTTTTGCCCATTTTACACCCTCCCCTTCAAATATTATTTTTACGTCGTCTCCTTTCTCTTTTAACTCTCTTGCAAATAATAATACGTGGAACATTAATGTATTCATTGGTGCCCCATCTTTTTCATAGGAAAAAACTAATAAAGAAATTTTCAAATTTATCCCCTCATAAATTTGTATTATTTATATTATCGATATATTTAAACTATTTAATATGTTAAATAGTAAATATTTAATATTTAATATTAAATTAAAATCTGCTTTCTTCTTGTCTTGTACCTGCTATTTTTGGGTCAATACCACAAAAACCACACTCGGGTGTATAGCAAGATACATCATAGAAAGTACATTTTTCCCCACAACTCGGACATTGGTCGGGTACTTTATCGCCTTCAAATATATACCCGCAATTAGAACATTTCCACCACGTCATAAATTCACCCCCGAATATAATGTGCTGAAACTGAATTTTTAAAAATAATTAATATTACATACTATTTGTATTATTATTCTTAGTATTATTCTTAGTATTATTCTTAGTATTATTCTTAGTATTATTCTTAGTATTATTCTTATTTAAAAAATGAAAATTAAGTAAAAGTATATAATTTATTCGAGTAGAGTTTTATGCAAATATACAATATTGGCTTTATTGTTATTTCTTATTACTATTTTTTTATAGTGATTTCTTTTTCATAAGTCCAAAGCCCGTGAAGATTACAGAACATAAACGCTTTTAATGTCATTTTTAATCCTTCATGACCTTCAGACGGAGCTTTTAAAACCACACTTATTTCTGGTTTAACATACTGGGTCATACTACCCCTATATACAGTTAATTCGCCTATTCTAAGCTCAATGTATTGTATAAAATGTCCGTCTTCCATAGGGTGAGGAACTCCGTCTGTATGCACCTTTACCTCATATAACTCATTTACAGCTATTTCATCTTTACATTCGATTATTGGAACGTGCTTTTTCTCAAAATCAGTTCCTTCTTTCAATGTTTGCACATGACCACTCATATAACACCCTCTTAGTACTAAATTTTAGGTATTTAGTTATTTATTAATTCATCAATATTTACTTATTTTCTTTTTTATCAGATTCCATTTCTTTTTTTACTTTATCTAAGGTTCTTACTGCTTTAACAAATGGTGGCATTCCTGCAGTTAATAAAACCATATTTAAAGCATCCATTATTTCGTCATAGGTAATTCCTAAATGGTCCATACCACTGTACATTTGTCTAAATGTTCCCCTTTTATCCCCACTGGCTGCTGTAATGGCTATAGCAATTAATTTCTGAGTTTTATAATCCAAAACCTTTCCATTAAAAACCGCATCATTTAAACCTACAATTGCGTCGTATAATTCAGGGTTTTCTTTCTTTACGATAGGCATTCCTTTGCCATAGAATACTTGCTGCTTCATATTTTCCCTCAAATTTTTTATATGTGGTTTTATTTTAATTTCATTTACGTATATATTTTTGTAAATACAGTTATATATATTTTTTACTTTGAATCTTAATTAATTTTTCAACATTATATATTATAATTAATTAAATAATGAGTGCAATATACTAAATAATTGAAATAAGATAGTAATATAATACTATAATGATAATATAATACTATAATAATAAGAATAATAGTGATAATTAACTAAAACGGTGATTTAATGTTAAATTGTAAGATAAATAACTTAATAAATTCAAAAACTAAGTTATTGGGCGTAATAGGTCATCCGATTGCTCATTCACTGTCTCCGATTATGCATAATTCTGTTATTTTCCAAAATAAGACGAATAATTTAAATAAAGAAAATATTTCCCAAGATATTAATACTATTGAAAAATTAAAAGAATTAAAAGATTTGGAAAAAAATACAATTGACAATTTAAACTACATTTATCTTGCTTTTGACATTGAACCGGAAAACTTAGAAAATATCGTTATTTCTGCAAAAACTCTAAATATTAAGGGTTTAAACATTACAGTACCATATAAAATAGACATTATGCAGTATTTGGACGAAATAGACGAAGATGCTAAAAAAATAGGTGCTGTGAACACCATATTATTTGAAAATGGAATATCTAAAGGGTATAATACTGACGGTTTAGGATTTAGAAAAGCAATTGAGGAATTAATGGAAATAAAGGATAATAAAACCAACAATAATAAAACCAACAAAAGTACTAAAAATAATAAAATACTTGTTTTAGGAGCAGGAGGGGCTAGTAGGTCAATTTGCTATGAAATGTCGAAAGATAACGCCATTACAATTGCAAACCGAACTTTTGAAAAAGCGGAAACTCTTGAAAAGTACTTAAAATCAATTGGTCATAAAAATGTTAATTCTATTAAACTGGAAGAATTTGAGGATATGACTAAATTAATGGACTATAATATTATAATAAACACTACTTCATTAGGTATGTACCCAAATATAGACAATACGTTCATTGATTTATCTAAATTACCCGAAAATGCACTTAATGGTAAATTTGTAGTTGATATAATATATAACCCATTTGAAACAAAATTCTTAAAACAAGCCTCTGAAAAAGGAGCAACTATTCAAAATGGACTAAGTATGTTAATCCATCAAGGAGCCATTAGTTTTGAAATTTGGACAAATGAAAAACCAAATATTGATATTATGAAAAAAAGTATTGTAAATGAATTAGAAAATAAGAATAAAAATGAAATAGACTAATAATAAACTAATAATAAACTAATAATAAACTAATAATAAATTATAAAATAAATACTATTATTTTAAATCTATTTTATTATTTTACAACATATTAATTATAATATCATAAATATTGTAGATAATATATATACTATTTATATTGTTCATAAGGGTGATAAAATGGATTCTTTGAAAGAATTATTTAAAATAGGGCATGGACCTTCGAGTAGTCATACGATGGGGCCTCAAAAAGCAGTGAATGATTTTAAAAAATATTTAGTTGATAATAATGTTAACTTTGATTATTATGTGGTTGAATTATATGGAAGCTTGGCAGCTACTGGAAAAGGGCACCTAACCGATAGGATTATTATAGATACACTAAATCCTGAAAAAGTGGTTATTTATTGGAAACCCGAAGTAGTAAAAGAGTACCATACGAATGCCTTGAATATTAAAGCAATTTTAAAAAATAACGCTGATAAAAGTAATAAAAGTAATGAAAATACTAAAAATGATGAGGATAGGGAATTTTCTGAAAAAATTGTCTTTGAAGAAACCTATTACTCCATTGGCGGAGGCACTATTGTAAAAGATTCAGAACTTGGAGAAAATAAAAATTTCAAGCCATATAAAAAACCAGTGTATCCATTTGATAAGATGGAAGACATTTTATCGTGGTGTGAAGAAAACGGAAAAGAATTATGGCAATATGTGGAAGATTATGAAGAAAACGATATTTGGGATTATTTAACGGATATTTGGGAAGTAATGCAAAAATCAATCGAAAATGGATTGGATAAATCTGGCGTATTACCCGGACCTTTGAAATTACCCCGTAAAGCAAAGCGGATATATAAACAAGCAAGAATGAGAAAAACACGTTTTTCAACAAATGGAAAGTTATATGCGTATGCTTTGGCAGTTGCTGAAGAAAACGCCGACGGTGGTTTGATTGTCACGGCACCTACTTGCGGGTCTTCGGGAATAGTACCTGCCCTTTTAAAAGTTTTGGAAGAAGAATATAATTTAACAGAAGATGAAATTTTAAAGTCTCTCGCTATTGCGGGTTTAATTGGAAATTTGGTTAAAGAAAACGCATCTATTTCCGGTGCTGAAGTTGGTTGTCAGGGTGAAGTTGGAACAGCTTGCGCTATGGCAGCGGCTATGGCTTCGTATATATTGGGCGGTACAAATCAACAAATTGAATATGCTGCAGAAATGGCTCTTGAGCATCATTTGGGAATGACTTGCGACCCTGTGGGCGGTTATGTACAAATACCTTGTATTGAAAGGAATGCCGTGGCTTCAGTACGTGCTTTAGACTCTGCAAACTTTACATTGTTCACCGATGGACGTCATAGAGTTAGTTTAGACCAGGTCATTATAACTATGAAAGAAACGGGTCAAGATTTAAAATGCGGGTATAAAGAAACTTCAAAAGCAGGTTTGGCCAAATATTATATGAATACGGAATTTGAAAACTAAATTAAAAAATTAAAAAATAAAAATACTAAAAATAAAAATACTAAAAATAAAAATACTAAAAATAAAAATACTAAAAATAAAATTTAAATTAATAAGATAATTATAATGTATTTTATAATGTATTCTTTTTTTAATTTTTTGGATTTATAAATCAACTATGAAATTTATTTTAAATTCGCCTTTATTATCAGAAATATTCATTTTGTGGTAAGTTATTGCTTTAACTTCCTCTTTTGCGTCGTGTTTTTTAGTATCGTACTCTTCTCCAAAGTAATAACAATCTAATGTATAATATTCTTTAACTTCTTCGTCATTGTTTGATTTAATTTCTTCCGTAACTGATTCAATATTTATTTTAAAGTTTGATAGCAATAAAAATTCTGAATCGTGAAGTATTAATAATTCAGTTAAGTAATCATATAGTAAGCTCAATAAATCATCTGAAGCTATTTGAAATTTCCCAAGTGCATTATCATTGTCATTGTCAATCTTGTCGATATCGACCATAATGTTAAATAATCCCTTGCCTGCGTTTTCAAAAGCTTTCTCGATGGTTTCCCCGTAAGAAGTAATACCGATATCTGCCATAGTCTCAAAATATTCGTATTCGTTCAAAATCTCACCTTTCAACTTTTTTTAAACGCTCATTTCGATTTAACTTCATTTCATTTTGTATTTTTTTGTATTTTTTTGTATTTTATAGATTATTTATTTTATATCATTCTATGAATATATGTGTATTTTATAATATATAATTGATAGATTTGAAATTCTATTAATACGCAAATATAAAAACTTATATTAAAATCGAAATTAAAAAGATAATTTAATAAATAACGACTTATAAATTAAACATCAGGTAAATATAAGAAAATATAAAAAAATATCAATTAAAAATAAACAATTGTGATAATTATGATAAGAGTTTCTGAAGAAAATTTTAATACAGATTTAGAAGTCAAAAAAATGCTTGAAAAACACCCTGAAATAGGAGGGCTCGTAAATTTTATTGGCGTGGTTAGAAGTGTTGGTTATAAAGGAGAAGATGAAAAAGAAGTTAATAAATTAGACTTTGAAGGTTATATCCCAATGGCAACTAAAAAATTAGAAGAATTAAAAGATAGGGCTATGGAGCAATACAATATCATTGATGTAACTATGGTGCATAGATTAGGTACGTTAAATGTAGGGGAAAACATTGTTTTAATTGTAGTTGGTGCCATACATAGAAAAGACGCTTTTTTAGCGTGTGAATTCTTAATCGATAAGCTTAAAGAAGAAGTCCCAATATGGAAAAAAGAATTTGCAAAAGATGGGAGTTATTGGGTAGAACAACATTAAATCTACCCTTTTAAATTATTAATTTTTACTTTTTTATTATATTTTATATTTTATATTTTATTATATTTTATATTTTATTATATTTTATATTTTATATTTTATATTTTATATTTTATATACTATTATTTAGGCATATAATTTCTAAGAGTTAACGTAAATCCTACAACGGATAAAGAGCTTAACATCATTGCAAATGCGGCATATTCTGGTCTGAATATAATACCATAAGGGATTAATAAACCGCCTGCAATCGGTATTAATATTGAATTATATGCAATCGCCCAGAATAAATTTATTTTAATTTGCTGATAGACTCGTTTGCTCAATTTAATGAACTTATACACTGAAGTAATGTCGTCATTCATTAAAACAACGTCTCCGCTTTCAATAGCGATATCAGTACCCGAACCTACAGCTACACCGATATCTGAAACAGAGAGCGCTGGAGCGTCATTTATTCCATCACCCACAAATACAACCCTTTTTAATTTGTGATTTGAAATGTTTCTTTCGATTTTATCGCTTGGATTATCTTGCAAAATACAGGTTTTTGCCACCTTTTTAAATTTTATATCCTTATTTAATTCATCTCTTATTTTTAGTACAATTTCAGATTTTTCATTTGGCAATATTTCAGAGTAAATATTTTCTTCAGGGATTCCCAACTGATTACCGATTACAGTAGCAGTTTTCTTATTGTCCCCTGTAATCATATATGGACTAATTCCTAAATTCATTAAATTAGCAATCGTAGTTTTTGCGTTTGGCTTCACTTTATCCGCAATTGCCACTAAACCCTTAATTTCGTTATCAACTGCTAAAAGTACTATTGATTGAGCATCTTCTTGATATTCATCTAATTTTTTAAGGTACTTTTTAGGTATGGAAATATTGTTCTCGTCCATTAGTAATTTATTTCCAACAAATAACGTTTTAGTTGTATCTCCATCAACTAATGTACCACTAATACCCCTACCGATAATCGTTTGATAATCGGCGATATTTTTAATCATTGGTCCTGTTATTTTAGACTCAAATTTATCCTTAAAGTTTTCTACAATTGCATTGCCCAATGGATGACTGGAATTTAACTCCATTGATACCACATAACTTGCAAAAGTCTCAACCGGCAAATCGGTGATATAATCAGTCATTGAAGGTTTACCTTCTGTTAATGTTCCAGTTTTATCAAATATTATTGCACTGATATTTTTAGATAATTCAAATACTTCAGTATCTTTTATAAGTATCCCCAAATTTGCAGAACGCCCTAAACCTACGGTAACAGCCGTAGGAATAGCAATACCTAAAGCACACGGACATGCAATTACTATTACAGATATAAATATGGTAGCGGATACTAATAACCCATAACCGTTTAAATACCAATAACTTGAAAATATTATCGCTAATAAAAATACAACAGGTATGAAATAATTAACCAATCTATCAGCGATATTTTGGAAATTTGGCTTAGTTGATTGTGCTTGCTTAACTACTTCAATTATTTGAGCGAGTAATGACTCTTTACCAATTTTTTGAGCCATAATCTGCAATACACCTTCTTGATTTATCGTACCGCCTATTACACTATCTCCTTTGTGTTTTGCATTTGGTATTGGCTCACCAGTTATTGAAGATTCATCTACATAACTACTACCCGTATATACAACACCATCTACAGGTATCTTTTCACCGGATTTAACAAGTACTATATCCCCTTTTTCTATTCTATCAACTGGTACTTTAGAATATTTTTCAACTCCGTTTTCAAATTCGACTATAATCGCATATTTGACCTGTAAACTCATTAATTCTTTTATAGCTTTTGAAGTCTTTCCTTTTGCTTTTCCTTCCAAATATTTGCCGAGCGTTAATAAAGTTGCTAACATTACGGGCGTAGAATATACAATAAAGTCCTGAGACAAAATTCCAAAAGTTGCCAAAATGGATGCTAAAAAGGACGCCACAATACCCAGTGTATACATTACGTTCATATTTAAGTATTTGTGGTTTACTGCAATGTATCCGCCCTTAATTATTGGCCAGGCCACATAATACATAGGGAATAAAGATATTATCAATAATCCGAAGTTTTTTAAAATTGCGTTTATAGGGGTCATACTTACCAGTACGAGAAGTATTGAAAAAACGACACCTATCCATATTTGAAGTTTTTTATGCTCTAATTCAAGCTCTTTTTTACTTTTAAGTGGTCTTGGCAATTTTGATGTATGATTTAATCCATTTTTATTTTTAGATATTATTGCAATATCCATATTTAAATTAGAATCGTTTTCTGTTGTTTTTTGTCTTTCTATTGTATTATTATTATTATTATTATTATTTTCGGAATTTTTTGAAATTTCTAAGGCTTTATCTCGGGAATTTTTAAGTTCGATATTTGAATCTTTTAATTTTTTAATTCTATTTGTATAACTAACATTTGATTTTTCATTATTTTCGTTATTCTCTTTATTATTTTTCGGCGCTGTTTCTTTAATACTTTTTACATTTCTTTTAACGGTTAAATCGGTTAAATCAGCATCTTCTTTTTTCACTTTGATTTTTACAATATTTTTAGGAACTTGTTCCTCCCCTGCAATTTCAAAAGTAAATCCTAATTCCACGATAATCTTGGTAATGTCATCTAATTTTACAATATCGGGATTATATTCGACTCGTGCAATTTCAGTAACTGGATTAATAGAGATATATTTAACTCCATTAAGCTTTAAAACGTTGTTTTCGATATTTGACGCACAACTACTGCAGTGCATTCCAAATATTTGTAAGGATATTTTTTTAGTATTCTTTGTATTATTCGCATTATTATAAATATTAGTATTATTATCAATATTAGCATCCTTATTTTTAGTATTTTCATTATCATTACTATCTTTAATACCATCTAATTTATTATCATCCTTGGTATCGGCATTTATCTCATTTTTATGTCCTATAACTCCATAGCCCTCGCTATTGATGTTTTTTAGGTTATTTTTATTAGTATTTTTATTACTATTATTATTTTTACCATTTTTATTATCGATATTAATTATTTCGTATTCAAAGCCTAATTCTACAATTTTATCCAATATTTCATCCAAATCTACCATATTCTCATTATAGTCTATAACCCCTATTTCAGTAATCGGGTTGATTACTATGGAATTAACTCCGTTAAGCTTTAAAACGTTGTTTTCGATATTTGACGCACAACTACTGCAATGCATTCCAAATATTTGTAAGTCTATTTTCATAACAATCCCAAAATACAACATAAATAAGTGTTGTTAGATAGCTCCCATCATCTATTCGTCTATAATTTATCTATATTATTATATATTTATAAATTTAATTTTGTAATTATATATGTTTTTTTAAATGATTTTAATAAAAATTTAATATTTTACAAAATTAAACACTTTTATATAATATCGTTTTATCGTTTAAATTTAAGCGTACTTAAATAATTAATATAGGATATTCTAACTAGTTATATATAAATACTACGATTTTGCACCTTTAAATTATTAATTTTTATAGTAATATTATTATTATTAGTATTAATAATCAATATCAGTTGCAATACCATAAAACTGTAGTATATTATTTAAAACCATAATTTGATAAATGTTCTTTAAATTCAGAATTTAATTCCTCCACATTTATTTTAAGTAATATTGGGGTACTATAGGGATGAATTTCACTAAATAAATTACATAGCTCATTCCAATTTTTTGAAGATGTTTTGTAAACTACCCCTACCTCATAGCTCGTAATGATTTGACTATTTCCATCATCCATATTCTTCAAAATTTTTTCATTGTAATCTAAAGTGTCAGAAGTTTTGCCAAGATATAAAGAATTATGCTCCCAAAAATTAGCACAAAATATTAACTTTTTTTCAAGTAATAATTCAGAAATACTTTTAGCAGAATTTAAACTCGGAAAAGTTGAGTATATTAATATCATAGATTTAACCGCCTATAAATTTTAAATTAATAGTAAATCGGTAAATATAGTTGATAATTTAATATATAATAATGTAAAAAGCATAAATTTATGGCTATTAAAAAAGTTGTTAAAAATAATTATTATTTTTATTTTTTATTCTATTTTTTAGGTTATTATTATTATTATTATTATTATTACTATTATTACTATTATTATTCATTAGAATGATTGCTACTTCCCAATTTTCTTCCAAATTCACGGCATGCCCGTAATTCCTCTAACTGTGGTGTAAATCTTATTTTTAAACAATCGTCGTCTATAACTTTATAGTTTAATTTTTTAAAAGTTTCTTCAATATGTTCTGTAGCACATTCTACCCATCCGTAGGAGCCAAAAGCTACACCAACCTTATCTACGGGCTTCAAATCCTCTAACCACGATAATATATTTCGTACTGGAGGATATATGTTAGCATTCATTGTAGGAGAACCTACAAGTACATAACGAGCATTCATAATTTCATTCATAATCGTATTTATTGAAGATTCGGTATTTAATATCCTAACTTTTACACCACTATTAATTAATCCATCTGCGAGTGCATAAGCTATTTTTTCAGTAGCTCCGTACATTGTACCGTATAATATTACTGCTTTATTTTCAGGAACGTCAGAGCTCCAAACTGCATATTTATAGATTATATCGTCAACTAAATCGCCCCTCCAAACAGTGCCGTGTGCTGGACAAATATAGTTTATTTCATATTGCGATAATTCTTCTAATACCGAACCTACAAACATTCGATATGGCAATATAATAGAAGCAAAATAATCTTTAGCCTCATAAAATGACCTACTACCGCCATCAATTTGGTCTGCAAATCTCTCAGAAGATGCTAAATGTTGACCAAATGCATCGTTAGAATAAAGTACTCCATCACTCGAATAAGTGACCATATTATCTGTCCAGTGCAACATCGGCGTCCTTATAAATTTTAAAGTTCTCTCGCCAATTTCTAAAGTTTCATTCGTATCTACGACCACGAAATGCCATTCTCTCGTATCATACATTCGTTCTAAATATTCCTTTGTAACTTTATTTGCTATAACTTTAGCACCTGTATCTCTTACTAAATACTCTAAACTACTACTATGGTCCATTTCAGAGTGGTTAATCACAATATAATCAATTTTTTGAGGATTTATCACTTTTGCAATATTCTCGATAAATGCATCATAATATTCTTTTTTTACTGCGTCAATTATAACTTTTTTATCATCAAGTATCAAATATGAATTATAGCTCGTGCCGTGTATATCAAAACCGTGAAAATGAGATGCTTTCCAATCTACAACCCCTACTTGATATACCCTATCGGTAATTTTCATAACTACACCTTTTAGATTAAATAATTTGGATAAATTAAATAAAGTAGATTATATTATTATATTATTATATTATTATATTATTACAATAGTATACTAATATAATATTATATTAGAATTATAACCTAAAACTGTCTAAGGTATTTTATTTTATCCGTAGTACTTGTATTATCAGTATATTTATTCCCAATATGCCCTCCATTATATTGATAATTACCAAATACTATATAATGTAGTAATTTATTAATTATTCATTATTATTCTTAATATATAATATATTATATTGGACAGATTACATCTTATAATTTACCATAGTAATTTATTTAGTTCATTTGTTTTAATACATTATTATTTATGAAAATTTCAATATATAAATTAACTGCATTATTAGAATTATTTATGAAAAGATAGTGCATATTCTAAAGAGGACGAAACATGTACGAACAAGTAATCATTATTAGAAATGATTTAAAAATGGGTAAAGGTAAAATAGCAGCACAAGCAAGTCATGCTGCAATACAGGCTTTTTTGCACGCTGAAAAAATATGCCCTGACGTAGTTAAAAAATGGATGAATGAAGGTCAAAAAAAAGTAGTTTTAAAAGTTAATTCTGAAAGTGAACTATTGGAAGTATTTAAAAACGCCAACATAGAAGGTTTACCTGTTGGATTAATTAGGGACGCAGGCAGGACGCAGATTGCTTCTGGAACCCTTACTGCAGTAGGAATAGGCCCTGAAAAAGAAGAAAAAATTTCTAAAATTACCAAAGATTTAAAATTGTTATAGAATAAATTGATAAAATGAATTGATAAAATGAATTGAAATTAAAATGTATGGTTTAATATATATTATAAAAGATATACAATATATCAATATAATTAGTATGTTAAAATATAATATCAATATTATGATAATAGTACAGTGATAATCTGAATAATATAATGATAATATTGTTTTAAATTATATTAAATATATGAATATGGAAAATATAGGAAATATGAAAAATATGTTTAATTATATTTATTTGGTGATATTATGACGGTTAAAATTGCAGAACTTACTTGCGGTGCTGAATATAGTGGCGTACAAGCTGAAATAGAAAAAGCTGCCCAATTAGTTGGTGGAGAAATCGTATTTCCAGAGGTGGACCTTGAATATATCGATGAAATTCAAAAACATCTTGGTTTCGAAGTAGCTTCAGCAAATTTAAAATTAATGTTTGCAAGAGCAATGTCTATCATCGAAGGAAAAACAGATGCTGAAGCGGTTTTTATTGCTACCTGTTTTAGATGTGCCGAGGGGGCATTAGTAAGGAACGAAGTAAGGAGATTAATACAACAACATACTGATTTACCAGTTGTTATGTATTCATTCACTGAAAGAACTAAAGCTCCAGAATTACTTACAAGAATGGAAGCACTTGTCACAATCGTAGAAAAAAAATCATTACTTGCAAGGAAAAAACAGGAAGGTATCAGTCTTGGGTTAGATAGTGGTTCTACAACTACAAAAGCAATTATAATGAAAGATAACGAAATTATAGGTACAGGATGGGTTTATACTAAAGACGTTGTTAAATCAGCCCAGGAAGCTCTCGATAATGCACTAAAAGAAGCTAATATCACGATGGACGATATTGAAACAATCGGTACAACCGGTTATGGTAGACATAACTTAGGTAGACACTTTAATGCGGATTTAATACAGGAAGAATTAACCGTTAACTCAAAAGGTGCGGCTTTCTTAGCAAATACTCAAGAAGGGGAGTCTACGGTTATTGATATTGGCGGTATGGATAACAAAGCTATTTCATTGAACAATGCAATTCCGGATGGTTTCACGATGGGCGGTATTTGTGCTGGTGCGAGTGGTAGATTCTTTGAAATGACCTCAAGAAGATTGAGTGTAGAAATTGGAGAACTTGGAGATATGGCTGCCGAAGGAGACTGGAGAAACGTTATGATGAACAGCTATTGTATTGTTTTCGGTATTCAAGACTTAGTTACGAGCCTTGCCGAAGGTGCTACACCTAATGACGTTGCAGCAGCTGCAGCTCACTCTGTTGCAGAGCAAATTTATGAACAACAGTTGCAGGAGGTTGATGTAAGGGAACCATTAATCTTAGTTGGGGGGAGCAGTTTGTTAAAAGGTATGGTTATGGCTCTTGAAGAGATTTTGGGCAAAAAAATCGTTGTTCCTAAGTATTCACAGTACATTGGTGCAGTTGGTGCAGCGTTATTAGCTTCAGGATATAGATATAATAAGAAAAAATAATCAAATATATTTTTTATTTTTCGTAGTTTAAATTTATATTTTTATTTTTAATTCTATTTTTATTTTATTACTATTTTCAAATATTTTATTATCATTTATTAAACTATGTGTAAAAATTAATACATTATACCCATTTTAAGATATTTTTTTAAAAAATAGTAATTTATAAAGTTTTGTCCCACCATATATTCGGATAAATATATATAGTAGGATATACATTAGTAATATTAAGTCGGAATCGGAATTCCGGTTCCGGTATAAAGTAAATGTTAACTTCACTTAATAAATATTGTAATACTAAACATTGTTAATTACAAATAATAACCCAAATATTAATCAAAAAATATACCAATTAAGTAAATAACTCCAAAAAATAGATAAAAAACAAAATAAGCCCTAAAAATATAAAACAATTAAAATAACAACAAAAACAAAAAATAATAAAATTATTGTGTGAAATTATGAAAAAAATTGAAGCTATTATACGTGTGGAAAGGCTAAATATCGTTAAAACAGCACTTGCGGATAATGGATTCATTAGTTTGACGGTTTCCGAAGTAAAAGGCCGTGGTGTTCAAGGCGGTATAGTCGAAAGATACAGAACTTCCGAGTATATAGTTGACTTATTGCCAAAGATAAAACTTGAGATAGTCGCTTCAGATGAAGAAAAAGATAAAATAATCAGTATAATCAAAGAAAATGCTTATACTGGCAATATGGGAGATGGAAAAATATTTGTAATCCCGTTAGAAGAAGTAATAAGAATAAGAACCGGTGAAAACGGTACTACTGCCATTAAATAAGCATAGCTAAATGATATGAAAAAAATGAATAAAAAATGAATAACGACCAAAATATAAAACAATCAAAATATTAAAAGGTGAATTTGTGGCTATAACAGAAATTGCGGGGGGTACAACGAACATTGCTCAGGGTTTAGCGAGTTTAGCGAGTGCTGGAGACGTTATGTTCTTAGTATTTGCAGGTGTTCTTGTATTTACCATGCAACTTGGATTTGCACTACTTGAAGGAGGGCAAGTGCGTGAAAAGAACGTTAACAACGTTATGATGAAAAACATGTCCGATTGGATGATTGCAGGTATCTCCTGGTTATTCGTAGGATATGTATTATCTACATCATTAAACATAGGCGATTTAGTAGCTTGGTGGGGAAACATAATGAATACATCTTCATTAAGCAACTTGGATTTAGCTAACTGGTTCTTTGGTCTTACTTTTGCAGGTGCAGCATCTACAATTGTTTCTGGAGGAGTGGCCGAGAGGATTAAATTTAGCTCATATATATTAATTGCAATTGTAATTACCGCACTTATATACCCTATATGGGTACACATTAGCCCCTGGGGTGCTGGATTACTAAACTACGCTGATTACGCAGGTAGCTATGTAGTACACGGTTTAGGTGGCTTCTTAGCATTAGGTTTAGTAATGGCCCTTGGACCGAGAGCTGGAAGATTTGTTAACGGTAAACCAATCACAATTGCAGGACACAACATACCAATGGCTACAATTGGAGCTTTCGTACTTGCTATAGGCTGGTACGGATTCAACGTAGGTAGTGCATTTGCCGTTGCTGACATATCTGGTATAGTTATCGCAACTACAACCGTTGCAATGGCAGGAGGTGGAATAGGTGCATTATTAGCTTCTAAAAATGACGTATTATTCACTGCAAACGGTATTGTGGCTGGATTAGTTGCAATTTGTGCAGGAACAAACGTAGTAAGCCCAGTTGGTGCTTTAATTATTGGACTATTGGCAGGAATACAATTGCCGTTCATGTACAAACTAATTGAAAAACTTGGTATAGATGACGTATGTGGCGTAGTGCCAGTACACGGTACAGCAGGTATACTTGGAGGAGTATTAACTGGTGTATTCGGATTAACTGCATTAGGCGGTCTTGGGGGTGTAAGTCTAATTGACCAGGTCGTAGCTGCAATTATAACCGTTATATTCGGAATTGGTGGCGGATACGGACTTGGTAAATTAGTAGGTGCATTTACTAAAGGTCTAAGGGTTACGGATAATGAAGAACTCGTCGGTTTGGATATATCTGAACACAAATTGCCTGCATACCCTGGAAAACAATAATTATGATAAATTACCAATAAAAAACATTATAAAAAATCATTAAAGTAAAATAATACGTAATAGTGCCAAAATATTAAAATATTGCTCAAATATCCCAAAATATAAAAATAACCATAATAAATTTAATAACATAATGATACGCCATATCAAAAAATTTAAAAATAAGAATTAGTCTTAATAATTCTTATAATATTTTCCATTTATTATTGTACTATATATTTTACATTTAAAAATCATATTATCATAAGGACTAAATTTAGCCTTTGATTTAAATTCAGAGGCGTTTACTATAGTATTGTCATACAAATCAATTACAGTAATATTCGCCATATTACTTACATTTAGACTGTTATTTATAGAAAATATCTTTGAAGGATTTACAGACACCATTTTAATGGCGTCCTCTAATTTAATCTTTTTTTCTTTTGCTAAATCAAAAACTATTGGTACAAGAGTCTCAATACCTCCGATACCAGAAGGACACTCCATAATATTATCTTTCATTTTTTGTTCATAAGTATGTGGTGCGTGGTCTGTAGCAATAATATCGACTGTTTTGTCATTTATGCCATTTATTAATGCTAAATTATCCATTTTAGTTCTGAGGGGTGGATTAAACTTACCCATTCCTTTTAAATCCTCTGCCATTTCCTCATTTAATATTAAATGATGGGGTGAAACTTCACAAGTGATTACTACATTTTTTAAAGTTTCTTTTGCTTTTTTTATCAAAAGTAAGGCTTCTTTAGTAGACACGTGGCAAAAATGTACTTTTGGAGTTATTTCCTTGTTTATTACACATTTTTCATTGTCAATTTCGTATAAAACTTTTAAAACTTCATCAATGGCATTTATCTCGCTGTATCTGTCTCTCATTCTACAGTGCGTAATGAATTTAAATTTACCATCTTCATCGGTTTTATTATTTTTATCACAGAATTCTTCAATAAAATTTTTATGCTCTGCGTGAATTGCAAAAAGTTTATTTTGCATTAAAATCTCTTTTAATTTGTAATAGTCGTTTATAAACAATTCTCCGACTGATTTAACCATAAAAATTTTGTAGAATTTTGCATCATCTACGATATCCATATAATTATTCTCCGTGATACCATATGCAAAATATAGATTAATTGCGCAATTATCCCCTTTTGCCTTTTGCACTTTCTCATCAAAAAGTTGTTTTGTAATCGTTGGAGGGTTGCTATTTGGCATATCTATCGCAAAACAAACCCCTCCATTTAAACCAGCTTCACAACCTGTTTTAAATGTTTCTTTTTCTTCATTACCGTGCCTAAAATGAACGTGGGCGTCTATTACCCCACCAATTACTAATTTTTCGTTTAAATCGATTAGCGGTAAATTGTTTTTATTAGTATTAGTATTAGTATTAGTATTAATATTAATATTATTATTAGTATTATCCTTATTATTAGTATTATCCTTATTATTAGCAATATTACTATCTTCGATTTTTGAAATTTTACCCTCAATTATTTCAATATCTTTAATAAAAAATTTATCAACTTTATCATCATAAATTTTACAATTTTTTAGAATATAGCTATTTCCATATTTTTCTTGATATTCATAGCTCAAAATCATCACCCAGTAAAATTTTAAAATCTTTTGGAGGTTCTTCAATTAATTCTATTAATTCATTTGTTCTTGGATGTATAAAAGTTGTTTTGTAAGAGTGAAGCATTAAACTGTAATTTTTAAAATTATCGTTTAATTCGTTGTTATTAGTATATAATTCATCGCCTACTATCGAAAAACCTAAATAAGCCAAATGTCGCCTTATTTGGTGAGTTTTACCAGTTATTAATGAAGCTTTTATTAAAGTAAAATTGTTGGAAATTTCGGTATCTTTATTATCTTTATTATCTTTAGTATCTTTAGTATTTTTGATAATTTCAAAATTTGTATGCTCTATTAATTCATCAGTATCTCTATCAAATATAATCACTGAAAATTTGGAATTATTTTCTTTATAGATTTTTAAACGTAAATTAAGGGGTAAATTATACTTCTCATCGTTTAAATTGTTATTTAATTCGGTATCTAAGCTATTATTTAAGTTAGTATCTAAGTTATCAACATCCATATTGCCAGATATTACAGCCAAATATTCCTTTTTCATACAGCCCTGAAACTGATTAGCTATTTTTTGGTGCGCAAATGAATTTTTAGCGATTAAAACGATTCCTGTGGTATCCATATCAATTCTATTGATAAATCTAATTTTAAAACGTTCTGATTCACTTTTGTTATGATTTTGATAATCCATTATTGCATTTGCGAGTGTTCCAGACTTTATGGTCTTCGTAGGGTGTACAACCATATTTTTAGGTTTATTAACTACTAAAATATCCATATCTTCATACATTATATCCATAGGGGTATTATCCAATTCGGTATTATTTATTAAATTTTCATCTGTTTCGATGTTTTTCCCCAAATAAATGGTTATTGTTTCGTTATCCTTTATTTTTGATTTTAAGGATATATATTTATTATTTACGAGGATATATTTATTTTTATCAAATTTATTAATTGATTTTCGAGATAATCCTATAATTTGCAAAATTTCAAGTAATTTTTTGCCAATAAGTTGATTATTTTTGTTATTTTTTGAATTTAACTCAATTACTAAATTATTTATGTCGCCCTCAATTTTAGGATTTAATGTTGATGATAATACCATAATACACCTTTACTTTTTTTATTAGTCTTATTCTTAGTCTTATTCTTAGTCTTAGCATTATTCTTAGCCTTAGTCTTAGCCTTAATCTTAGCATTATTCTTATTTTTATTCTTATTTTTTATAAGGGAAGCTTCTAATCAATTCTGTCATCTTAATTTTATCAATATATTCTTCTTTTCCAATTGAAAGACTTTTTTCTTCAGTTATTCTTCCAAAATTTGTAATTGGACATCTGTTTTCTAAAGAAATTTTTAAAACGTCATTTAAACTTTCTTCAGGCATTGCGATTATATACGTGCCTAAATACCTTGTAGCCCTCGGGTAAGGTATTGAATGTAATTCAACACCGACTTTTGCCTTTAAAATCATTTCAAGTAAATTACAAAGCCAACCGCCTCGTGAAGCATCTTTGCACGCATGGATTTCTACATCATTCTTTAGGATTTCTAAAAATGTATCATACTTATTTTTAGCTTTTTGTGCCCTTTCTCCGATATCACCCTCAATCGGGTGTCCTAACATGACTAAAACGTCATCAGACTTAGAACCGGCGTCATATATTATTTTATCGCTTATTAATTCACCGTGAACCATTACACTTACACAAGACTTTAATTCTTCGATTGTTTGCGTGTTTCCCCCGATTATTGGAATATCAAGACCCACGGACTGTTTTTTTAGTCCATCTATGACCATTTTGATTTCTTCAGGTTTTGCTTGGATTGAATCCATTGCAAATATCGGTTTAGCACCCATAGCTACGATATCACAGGACGTATGGATTAATGCAGTTTTAGAACCGAGTACTAATGGATAAGGTCCTTCCATATTGTATACTTTATTACCTATGATTATAGAATCGTCTCCTGCTCGTATCCCTGCCTTTAAATCGGGTATTTGAAGGTCCATATTCCAGAATTGCTTTCTCGGGTAGTTATTTTCGAGCATATGCTCTATTGCGTGATTAATTTCATAATTGATTGATTCCATAATTTCACCGCTGTCGCTGTTATTCGTAATGAATTGATTATTTCGTATAGATTAGTGATTATTGATTAAAATAGTATATACGTACTAATTTATATAAAATATGCGTATGATAAATAATATAAATTAAAAGAAAAAAAGAATAAGAACAATAATGCGAATAAAAACGATAAAAATAATTTAGATGATATTATGGGTAATTTAAAAAATTTTAAGATATGCGTGATAAAAGGCGACGGTATAGGCGTAGAAGTTATAGATGAAACCGTGAGAATGCTAAAAGCTTATGAAAAAATATTAAAATCAATTCATTTTGAATTTATTGAAGCAAAAGCGGGTTTAACAGAATTAATGACCAATGGAAACGCTATACCTAACGAAACAATTGAAATTGCAAAAGAGTGTGATGCAATTTTATTTGGGGCAATTACATCACCTAAACCAACGGAAATAAGCGAAGAACTTAATAAATCATATAAAAGCCCTATTTTAACCCTTAGAAAAGAATTAGACCTATATGCAAACGTTAGACCAACAATTGATTATAAATCAAATATTGATTTTGTGATAATTCGGGAAAATACCGAAGGTTTATACATAAAAGACGAATATTACGACGAAGAAAATGAATTTGCAATCGCTAAAAGGAAAATTTCTAAAAAAGGTAGTGAAAGAATTATAAAATTTGCTTTTGAGTATGCAAAATCTAACAATAGAAAAAAAGTATCCTGTATACACAAATCTAACGTATTAAGAATCACAGATGGCTTATTTTTAAAAACTTTTGAAGAAATTGCACAAGATAAAAAATACAATGGGATTGAAGCTAACGATTATTTAGTGGACGCTACTGCAATGTACATTATAAAATCTCCCGAAATATTCGATGTAATGGCAACTACCAATTTATTTGGAGATATCCTTTCAGATGAGGCTTCTGCGTTAGGTGGTGGTTTAGGTTTAGCACCCTCTGCAAATATTGGGGATAAATATGCGTTATTTGAACCAGTTCACGGCTCTGCTCCAGATATTGCAGGTAAAGGAATTGCAAATCCTATGGCAACAATGTTATGCTGTGCTATGATGCTTGATTACTTAAAAATAGATAGTGAACCGATTAAAAACGCTGTAAAACGTGCTTTCCTTGAGGGAAATACTACAGCAGATTTAAGTGGCTGTCTTACTACAAAAGAAGTCGCTGATAAAATTATTGATTATTTAAATTAACATAAAATTTTTATTTTTTTATTTTTTTTATTTTTTATTTATTTTTTATTTATTTTTTATTTTCCGTATGCTATTTGCCACCTTTTGGCAATATTGTGCCATAAATTGGCAAAAATATATATAGATAAATAAATATAATATACTATTATGAAAGCTGTTGACAAAATATATTGGGCATATTATAATCAAAAATCGGGAATTGGATTTGAAAAAAACCAAGTTCATTATTTTAGCGAATTAAGGGAACTTACGGGGCTTTCTCATAGTTCTTTACAGAATTCTCTTTCAAAAATGGAAAAAGATGGACTTATTGAAAAAATTAAGGAAAAATCTAATACGTATTATAAATTAACAGACAATAAATTTAACTATTTAAAATTTATCAGTTTTGATATTGATAAATTTGAAAATTTACATAGAAATGTTAAAATGCCGTTGCGTAAATTTATTGAGGAATGTCCAAAAAACATTGATTTTATAATTCTTTTTGGCTCTGCTTCTCGAATGGAAGAGCAACGTGGGAGCGATATCGATTTATTGGTTGTAATCAGTAGTTTTGAAAATTTAGAACTTCAAAAACTTTACGATGAAGAAATGAGAGTTTTAATTGAAAAAGCTAAAAAAAAAGCTAATTCTAAATCAATGTATCCGTTAAGTATATTTTATACAAATTACGACAATTATGCGAAATATACAAATTTAGATGGTATTGGGGGTAAGTACGGTAATGTAGACCACGTACTTGAACAGGCTAAAAAAACAGGGTTTCCGATATTGGGGCATCAAAAATATTATGGCATATTTTAGAGGTTAACGGGGGTGTTTTATGATGTTTATGATTACAAATTATTTTGACAATGAAAAAGAATTAAATTACAAATTAAGAAAATACAAACGAGAAAAAGTAATCGGAAAATTCAGTAATGCAAAAACACTGGTAGGTGCACATATTGAAAAGACAAATCACAATTTAGAGTTTGTAAATCACCTTATGGAAGATGAAGATTCTGAATTTAACGATTGGAAGATTACTGGACTTTACTATGCTGTTTATCACGCAAGTCTTGCGTTAGTTTGCTTAAAAGGGTACATTTCTAAAAATCACACTGCTACATTGTTATTTTTAATAAAATATTACTCTGATAAATTGAATTCTGATGATATATATTTTATTGACGAATTAGCACTTAATAAAGAAGATTTGTTATTTTATGCTGACTTAAAGGCTGAACGTCAAAAAGCAAGCTACTCAACTACTTTAAATTTTTCAAATAAAACTGTTGAAGAATTACGGTTTAAATCGCTTGAATACATAAATAAAGTTGAAGAAATCATCGAAAATTCTAAAAAAGTCAGTAATAACTTAATAAAATAATGAAAAAAGAATAATTAAAATACTTAATTAAATTAGTATCCTAATTTTTCCAATAATGGTTTAACTGAAATTTGGTGAACGTCTAAAGCTAAGTCTTTAGGGTCCATTCCCATAGCTAAACCTAAGAGTTGTGATAAGTGGAGAACTGGTAAATTGTATTCTTTACCCATTTTTTCTTTAATTTCGATTTGTCCTCTGTCAAATTGTAAGTGGCAGAATGGACATACGTTTACAACACAGTCAGCGCCTGCTTCAACCATATTTTCTAATTTTTCGTTGGTCATACTTAAAGCCAAATCTAATTCTTTAGCTCTTACACCACCACCTGCACCACAGCACATCATTTTGTCTTTGTATGCAACTGATTTAGCACCGGTAGCTTCTACTAATTCATCTAACATTGTAGGTCTTTCTGCTGCACCTAAACCTTTTGCGTTGGTTGGTTTTAAGAAGTGGCAACCGTAGTGTACACCTACGTTTATAGCACCTAAATTTTTAACAACTTGTTCAGCAATAGCTTCTGCACCTAATTCTTTTGAAATTAATTCTGCAAAGTGTCTTACGTGTGTAGTTCCTTTGTATTCCTTACCCACTTTTGCTAATTGTTCGTTTACGAATTCTAAAGCTTCTTTGTTGTCGTGCAACATATGCGCTGCTTCGTATAATGAACCGTAGCATCCATTACATACTGTAACGATGTCTGTTCCTTTTTGCTCTGCAAGTACTAAGTTTCTTGCTGCTAATGTAACCCATGTTTTTTGGTCGAATGAACCGAATACCCCAGGAGCTGGACAGCAGGAAGCTCCTTCGAGGTCTACTAATTCAACGCCTAATTTATCCATTACTGTTCTTGTAGCTGATTCCACACCTGCATATCTATTTGGCATGATACAACCGAGGAAAAATGCGTATTTCATAAAATCACCTGTGTTTTAATATTAATATTCGATTTGGTTTTCTAAAATCTTTATACCATTCTTAAATATAGCCATATGGTATTTAATTACTAAATTTGTGGGGAATTTAATAATTTTAAGTTAATAATTTAATTTAAGTTAATAATTTTAAGTTAATAATTTTAAAGTATTTAAATCATTAATTATTCTTTTAATGACATTGTTTCCCAATCAAATCCGATTAATTCATCGAATTTTAATTCTTTAGCGATAGTTTGAATTTCATTCATATCTTTTTCGCTGAATTGTGCAATAGGAGCTTTTTCTGATAATCCGATTGATTTTCTTAATTTTGCTGTGTCAGCATTTGCAGGTACTGCGTGTCCTGCTTTTAAAACGTATAAAGCTGTCATTTTGTGAGCTTTTGCCATATTGCCTTTTTGAGCTGCTAAGTTTCTTAATGCTTTGATAACTTCCGTAACTTTAACATCTCTTGGGCATCTTTCAAAACATGTGTAGCAAGTTACACATTTCCAGATGTCATCGCTGTCTAAAACGTCTTCAATTCCTAATAAAGCTTGTCTTATAACTTTTCTTGTTCTGTAAGCTGTTCTTCTACCACTTGGGCAACTTCCTGTACAAGTACCACATTGGTAGCACGCTTTGAATGATTCAATCACATCTTCCCCAGGTACTGGGTTTCCTGCTTCTATGATTTTGTCTGCAAATTTCTTATTTGTTCCAGTTTCCATGTTTATCATATTATTACACCTCGACACTATATAGGTATATATATAATATATGGATTGATGTTTACATTCTTCTATTATACAACTGTATAATACTCTCTATTATTCACATACTGGATAAATTATATGCTAAAAAATCAAAATAAAAAACAATACCCGAAAAAGTAATATTAATATTTATTTTCTAAAATTAAGTCTTAAAAAAGGTTATGTATCCAATGGATAATATAAGGGTTCTAATTTAAGAATGTGGGGATATTATATAAATTAATCAAGTATTTAATGGTATTTAGATTATAAATTTATAATTTAAGCTTATAATGTTTTTAATTTTTAAAAACAGATAAATTTATATAGTTATATGATAATTTAATAAAATTATGTTGGTAATATTTAAAAAAACCATCATAATATATAATTTATTTATTAATAACCACATAACATACATTAAACCAAAAAAAGAAGTGATTAATATGGTAAAAGGTAAAAAAAATAACGATAAAAGTACAAGCGCACCAAAAAAGGAAAATAATCAAAAAGGAAAATCCACTAAAAAATCAGCTGGAAAGGGTAAAAAATAATAATATAATGTAATATAATGTAATATAATATTATAGAATAATAAAATAATAAAATAATAAGATAATAAGATAATAAGATATTATAATAATGAATTATCTTTATTTTTAAACGATTATTCATACTCGTTTAGAATTTCAGATAATTCTATAACTTTTATTTCAATTTCATCACGTATTTTTCTATAAAAATGAATATCTTTACCTTTTGGGTCTTCAAATTCCCAGGCAATATGTTTTTTTGCAGGTACGTATGGGCAAGCACCTATGCAACCCATAGTTATAAGTATATCTACCCCTTTTATTTTGTCCATTATTTCGTCAATAGTGTCTGATTTTTGTTTAACGGGCAATCCTAATTCATCCATAACTAAAATTACCATTTCATCTACTTCGTAATTTTCCCCTTTTTCTAATCCTGCACTATAAGCATCTAAACCTTCATATTTTGCAAAACTCTCTGCCATTATGCTCCTTCTTTTATTATGTGCACACACAAAAAGTATTTTCTCCTTTTGTTGTTTTTTTGAATTTTTTGACTTACTTGTACATCTTTGGTTTTTACAGCCACAATCACAGTTTAAATTTGAATTTGATTTCTGCATTCCCTGGTTTGAAATCATCATTTTATCCCTCATTGTTATAAATAAAATATATTTGAATTATGCTATTAATATTTATTTAATTAATGATATATTCAAATATATAAATGTAATATATTAAAAAAATTAGAAAAAGAATAGGATAAAAATGTAAAATGTAAATTTATATGTAAAACTATTTTATTCTTTTTCTAAACCGCATTTTTTCCTTAAATCAGCACCTACTTGTTCGATGAGTAATTCTCCTTCTAATCTTCTCATTGAATTTAAGTGAGGTTTTCCAGCTTGGTTTTCGAGAGCAAATTCTTTTGTAAATCTTCCATCTTGGATTTCTTTTAAGATTTCCTTCATTGCTTCTTTTGATTCTTTTGTAACTACTCTTTCTCTTCTGGTAAGTCCACCATATTCCGCAGTATTACTTACATCGTGCCACATATTTTTAAATCCTTTTTGGTAGATTAAATCAACGATTAATTTCAATTCGTGGCAAGTTTCAAAGTAAGCCATTTCTGGAGCATATCCTGCTTCAACAAGTGTCTCAAATCCTGCTTTGATTAATTCAGTAACGCCACCACAGAGAACAGCTTGCTCACCGAATAAATCGGTTTCTGTTTCTTCCCTGAATGTTGTTTGAATAACTCCCGCTCTTGTTAATCCGATACCTTTTGCCATACCTAATGCAATATCGTAAGCTTCGCCAGTTTCGTCTTTTTCGATGCAGATTAAACCAGGTACACCGAAACCTTCTTCGTAGGTTTTTCTTACCATTTTTCCAGGTGATTTAGGAGCTACCATTGTTATATTAACACCTTTTGGTGCTACAATGTAGTTAAAATGGATATTATAACCGTGTGAAAAGCTTAATGTGTTGCCTTCTTCCAAATAAGGTTTTATTTGGCTATTGTATACATTACCTTGGATTTCGTCAGGTATTAATATATGTATAACGTCAGCCATTTTTGCAGCTTCCTCGATTGAGTATACTTCGTGGCCGTCTTTTTTAGCAGATTCCCAGGATGCACCGCCTTCTCTTAAACCCATTATTACGTTTAAACCGCTCTCTTTCATATTTAATGATTGAGCTCTACCTTGGCTACCGTATCCGATAACTGCTATTGTTTTGCCTTTTAATTTATCATAGTTTGCGTCAGCTTCGTAAAGTACTTGCATATTATCACTCGCATTTACATTTATTTACAGTATTATATTATTATATTATTAAATTCGGTTTATGTTAATTTAAAATTAATATATGGAATAAAATTGATTTAATTATGCTTAATGAAGATTAAATGTATTATTTGATACATTTAAGTTATTTAATATAAATTGCATATCTAATATTTTGGCATATTATATTTAAATATATTGTAATATTTCACTGAGATAAATATAAATCTTTTTATATATATAATTATGGCATAAATTGAATTAAAAGCGTTATTTCCGGATATATCACAGTATATTACAATTTTTTTAAAATACTATTATAATTAAACAAGTAAATAATAAATAACATAAAAATAAGGGATTATATTTTAAAATATTAATTATTTTAAAAAAATAGAAAAAATATTCATAATATTTGAATATTTGGACATTATATTCTATTATTTTATTTTTTGCAACTCGTACATTTACTACAAGCGTTATTTTCTTTATTTTCTTTATTTTCCTTAGTTTTATTATTTTCTTTTTTAATTACTTTTCGATACAATTTTTTGAGAGCTTGAATTCCCGTACCGTAGGGGCACATGTACCTACACCAAAATCTTGCAATTATCATACTCAAAACTAAACCTAATAATATGAGGTAAAGTCTACCATAATAAGCATTATTGCCTGAAATTAGCGTAATCCATATTGAATTTAATAAACTACCTGTTCTAATGGGGCTGTAAAACCTTGGGTCGCCCATTAAAAGTGCAATTACTGCAAAAGTAAATATCAAGTATTTGATTACATTAAATATTATTTTATATTCTTTATTTGTTTTAAAATTACCTTTGAATATTTTTGTCCTTATCTTGTATAATACGTCATTAAGAGTTCCATAGGGGCAAACTCTCCCACAGAAGTCTACTCTCGTAATAGCAAGATATCCAAGAATTAATGCAAAAACAGGCTTTCTTAAATGTCTCGAAGGACAATCCACTACGGGACACATATCGCAAACAACAAAAGGAACAATGTAAGGACATCTAAATACGATTATTGCAAGGGAAGGTATTGAAACTAAAAAAATTCCATATTTAATTAATTTCGTATACATATTTTTTAATAATAATTTTTTCTTTAGAGATTTTATATCTTTGTTAGTATACTTATTTTTTTCAGAGTTAGTTTCGGGTTTATCATCTTTTGAATTCATTATTACACGCTACAAATTACCATAATTTAAATTACAGTTTTTAATTGTACATTAAAACAAAATACATAAATAAAATATGTTTAAAAAATTAAAAACTAAGAATTAAGAATTAAGAATTAAAATTAATTAAAATTAATTAAAATTAATTGAAAATTGAAATATTAAAAATAATAATAATAATAATAATAATATCACCATTATTCATTCAATTTCAAATAATCTGAATAATATTCTTTATAAATTTGTTGACCTTCTTCGAAATTTACAGGTACAAATCCGTGTTTAACCAATATTTGTTCAGCTTCGTCGCTTAAAACGAAATTCTGGTAATCATATGCTAATTCAGGGTATTTTGTGTAGTTCATTACGCCCACTGTGAAAATACCTATTTGGGGAGTCATATAGTCTCTTGGTAATTCTATAACTTCATACTTACCTGCAACTTCAGGTAATGTTATAATTCTTCTTTCAACTAATGTAGCATCTGCATCGCTATTTTCGAATTCTAAAAGCATTTTCTTATAGCAATCGAAATCTTTTGCGGATTTTCCATATATTGAATCCATAAGTTCTGATTGGCTCATCATTGCCTTTTTAGAAGATATTGATGACTTTGAGTCCGTGTAAACAATTACATCAGACCTATTTAAATCAGCTAATGAAGTAATGTTTTTATGGTTGCCTTTTTTGGTAATAATTACCCAGTCTGTGAATTGGTATACTTTATAATCGGGATTCATTAGACTTAAATTTACCAATTGTTGAGAGAATGTCATTGTTCTTGGCAAAAATACATCTGCATAAGCGCCTGCTTCGAGAGCTTTTTCTAATTTACCAGCATTGGCACCAGTAAACTCTATTCTACAGTCATATTTTTGTTCAAAAACTTTATTTACTTCAGTTAGTGCTTCAGTAGGTCCTCCACAACTATAAACAGTTAAAACAGTTTTTTCGCCAGTAGTTGCGCCACCGTCGTTAGAAACGCAACCACTTAATAATAGGGTTAATGAAATTAAACCCAATACTAAAAATAAATTTTTTTTCATGCTATCTACCTAATAATTAATCAAATTGTTAATTGTATTTTTCTATGCTATTAGATTTTTTAATACTATTTTTGTATTTAACAAGATATAAATTATCCATATTTTGTATATATAGTTTATCAAATTTGATATTTTAATAATTAATAGGTATTAATTATATTAATAACTAAATAGCTAAATAATTAAATAGCTAAATAATTAAAATATTTAACATATTTAAAATACCATAAATGATAAATGATAAAATAATATGGAAAAATTAAACTAAAAAAATTAAATTAAGATATGATAAAAAATAAAAAATAAAAAGTAAAAAGTAAAAAGTAAAAATAAAAAGTAAAAGATATAAAGGTTTTAATATGAAACTTAGGCTTATTGAGTGTTATGTCCCAAAAGGAATATTTGCAGGTCTTGAAAGTTCTGTATCTGAAGAATCACTGGATAAAATAATATGGAGTAGTGTAAATGAAGAAAGAAACCAAACGGTTATAAAAATATTGACTACCTTAAGCTGTGCGGAAAGTATCACAGATGAATTGTCTACAGCATACGGAGGCTCAAACTTTAGGATATTTACATTAAGTCCTACAAGTACATACCCTCGTCTTTTAGAGGAAGAAAAAGAAGAATCTAATGAAACTAATAACGAAGATAAAAAAGAAAAATTAACTGAAAGATTCACTCGAGGAGAAATACTTTCCAAAATGGAAGATTTTTCAAAAATAACTAAAGAATACATTTTAATGTTAATATTGTCTGCAATTGTGGCATCAATTGGATTGTGGAAAAATGATGTGGCCATTATTATTGCATCAATGATAATTGCACCACTTTTAGGTCCAAATATTGCATTATCGTTCTCAGTTTCTGTTGCTGACTTTGAACTTGCAAAAAAATCCTTAAAAAACTTGATATTAGGAGTTTCATTAGTTTTAATATTTTCCATCTTTTTAGGGCACATTATACCGATAACTCCCGAATATCCTCAAATAGCTTCAAGAATGGATTTAGGTCTTTATAATGTATTAATTGCACTTTCTGCAGGTATTATTGGTACTTTATCCGTTTTAATTTCGGGAATTTCTTCATCAGTTGTAGGAGTTATGATTGCTGTCGCTTTAATACCCCCATTAGTAGCTTTTGGGCTTATGTTGGGTGCAGGATACTATTTAGAAGCATTGCCGATAATGATATTGTTTATTATGAATATTGTGGCAGTTAACTTCTGTTCAGTGCTTTTATTCTTCGTATATGGGATAACACCATATAAATGGTGGGAAAAAGAGAAAGCTAAGACCTTTACAATATTTACGTTGATTTTTTGGCTTTTAGCACTTTTATTTATGGCAGGAATAATAATTTATCGAGAAAATATTATTAATTTATTTGTATAATCAATTTATACTCCATAAAAAATATGAAAAATAGAATTTATTATTTTATTTAATTATTTAATTATTTTATTATTTTATATTATATATTGTTATTTTATGATATTATTTTAGTTATCGGACTTATTGAACTTATTTACCCCATTTCTAACATCTATCGCTACGCCATAATCGAATTCAAGGAGTTCTTTACCATTTAAAAGGGTAGTTCCAAATGCCAATAATTCATCTTCTTTATTAACGACTAAAACTTCCTCATAAGGTCTTAATTCCTTATCGCAGTCAATTACAAATTTTGCATAAACTGATTTACCATCTTTTGCAAATTCTTCAACACTTGGGTCTATTACCACTCTGTGGAATGGTGCAGGTATCTTTTCGTGTAATAACTTAGCTCCTTCTTTTGCAGGTATTAAAAAGTTATCACTTGCCCTTACAGTGAATAAAACTTCCTTTGTATCCTTCCACATTACATTTCTAAGTCTTTTAGTGGTTTTACTTCTTTTAGTAATTAATTTATCCATTATTTCATTATCAAAGATTTTATGACCATATTGATATTGCAACATTTTGTCTAATCTGGTTAAATCACAATTATCTTTGTGTGCGTAGAGTGTTTCTTTAGTCTTTTCAAATTTGGTTTTTGAATGGTTGGTATAGTAATTGTACGTATGGATGTCCATAAGTTTTTCAGGGCTTTCTTCTTCAATTTTACTCATAAAATTACTTACAAATTCATTATTAAATTTCTTTTCATAATCATACAATTCTGGAACTTCATTCTGTGATAATGGGTACATTGTATCGATATACATCGGTACTAAACCAAATACGGGGTCTTTTATGAGTACGTCCACATCACACTCAATATTTGGTAAATTTTCACTGTATGGCTTCCTTACAGTACTTGACACATTTGTAAGATATATTTTATCCATTTGCACCCTGTTTAACCTCTGTTTATGCCTATAAACTTCAGGTCTAAACATACTTTCAAATCCTGTGTAGAAAAATCCTGACTTTTTAGAAACTGGGTCGTTCTTTTCCACAAATTCCATATATTTTGAAACTCTTCTTAATCCATCCATTAATTTAGGGTGTGCCCTACATCTCTCCTCTACGAGCTCCCATAAATTACCTTCTTTGATGGCAAATTTAATTCTATCGAGTTCTTCAAAAGTTATGTATAAGTTGTGTTCGGCTAAAAGTCTCTCAGCTTCTTTCCTTTCATCCTTGTTCTTGCTTACAAACATCTTATTTAATTCTTTTGGCGTGTATTGTGAACATATTGGACACTGGCAAGGGAAATTCTTTAAATCTTTCAAATCATCGAGGTGTTTTGTACCATCGACAGTTAAATAACGTCCTTGTTTTGCGTAAAGTGCGTATGCTGCACTATCAAACAAATCACAGCCTAAAGCAGCTGAAAGTGCGAATAACATAGGGTGTCCACAACCAAATAAATGAACTGGCTTGTTTGAAGGTAAGTGTATTTTGGAGTTTAAAATAATATCTACGACATCACCATACCTATATTGTTCCATAAGTGGCACTACTGCACCTAATGGGTATATATCAAAGTTCATTTTACCCATTTCTTGAGCACTCTTTATTCTTAAGTCCATATGTGTAGAACCTTGAATGGTACCATTTAATTTTAATTTGTAATCCATTTCTTCCCTTCTTGCAAGTGAGTCTTTTGCACGAATAATGGTTTCATCTAATTCTCTGCTTGCTCTTTCGTATGAAACGTCCGGGGGTGTTGGTATATCCAAAATAGTACCTACATCAACCCCTATTTTTTCCTGGAAATCTATAATCTCCATAGGTTGAACATTTACACTTCCATAAACGCTTAGTTGAAAAGAACCGCTATCTGTAACGATTACATTCTTAAATTTGGTTAATTCGTGGATACCCTTTTCAGAAGCAATTTCATTTAATTCGGGGGTTGTATATGTGATATATGAATTTGTAATAATTACGTCAGCCAATTTATTTATTAAATCAATTGGTACTGTCTGCTTTTTTGGATTTGGATGTACTACGGGCATTATTGTTGGAGTTTCTATTTTTTTTCCGTTTATTTTGATTACTCCGAGTCTTGCCATTGCATCACGTGCTTTAATCTCGAACATTGTTTCACCGTTTTTGCTTGCATTACTGCATATAAATTTTAAAAATTGTATGATTTTGAAAAATACAAATTAGATGTAATTATTTTTAACTATTTTACTATTTATTAATTCATATAAATAATATGCGATGAAAATAATAAACTAAGAAAATAAGGGGTAATAAAAAATAAGAAATAAAAAATAAGAAATAAGAAATAAGAAATAAAAAATAATAATAATAATAATAATAATAGTAATAGTAATAGTAATAATACTAATATGGATTATAAAACCAATTTCTTTTCACCCTGCATTATCAAATATATCACTACTAAACCGCCAACTACGTCTAAAACTGCACTTATTGGCAACACAGAAGCCGTTTTAATGTCGAATAATAATTGAAATGGCAAATAATAACGTAATGTAATAATATGGCACACTAACATTAATAAAATACCGATTAACATACTTGCAGGGAGTAAATACGTATTATCTGACGTTCTAAGCAAAGGTCTTGCTAAATAAGGGGCAGATATACCTACAAAAGCCATTAAACCTACATATGGAATTATTAAACCGACTACAAATGAAGTTAAAACTAAAATTACTATCCTAACTTTCTTTATATTCAATCCAAAACTTTTTGCATAATTTTCCCCAAAAATTAAAGCGTTTAATGGCTTAATAAGGAATAATGACGCAATAATAAATATTATCGTGGCAAAAGCCATTGGAGGTACTGCATTATATGTTAATTTAGATAAATTACCCACTACGAAACCAAAATATTCGTCAACAGCAAGACCGCCGGCACTGTTGATTAAATAGGACCTAATACCACTGAATAAGTAGCTTGCAAGTAGTGCTATAATAATTACGCTGTTTGACTCCTTTACCTTAAAAGCTATGCTTATCAACACCACCGTTGAAATCATACCACCTATCCAACCCGCTATTAGCACATTTGAAGTTTCAAAGGCATTTAATAAGTTTGAAAAGGAATCTATAAAAATTACAAATGAAATCATTAGTAAAACTCCACTCGATATACCCGTAGTATATGGAGAAGCCAGTAAATTCCTAAATAATACTTGCAACATTAAACCACTACCTGCAAGAGTTATTCCTATTGCAATTGCCCCAAATACCTGCGGAAATCGAACTTCTTTCAGTAGAGTATCTTTAAACATATCGCCAGTTGATTGGTGGATTACAAAGTTTGTAACATCGTCTATAGATATTGTTTTAGAATTCCCCCCATAATATAATCCTAATATCAAAAATACCACAGATAAAAGTATCAATATGAGTATTACCGATATTTTGTAAATTTTATTATTTTGGATATTTTTTAAATAATTTACCATATTCTTAAGTTTTTTATTATTTTTATTTCCATCTTGGAGTTTATCCATTATTTCACCTAATAATTAGGTTTAAGTTACATTTTAAACTGCTTAGATTTTGTATATACGTATATAGCTATTGGTGCGCCCATTATTGACAAAGGACATAGCAATGGAAGCGTATTTGTACCGTGCGGGATAAGTACGCTTGGTCTTGCAATTATGTCTGCAATTAATAGAAATATAGCACCCAAAATTGCCGAAATAGGCAATATTTTAGAATGTTTGGACGTACGACACATTATCTTAGCGATAATGGGCGTAAACATACCTATAAATGCTATAGGACCCGTAAAAGCTACTATTGTAGCTGTGAGCATACAAGAGAGTAGTATAAGCACTCTTTTGAAAGATTTTACATTTAAACCGACGCTTTTGGCATAATTATCTCCCAAAATATTTGCGTCAAGCTTTTTAGAAAGCATTATTACTATTAGAATCAACAGCGGAATAACAATTATTGCCATTATAATCAAGTAATTAACCGTTAAATTAGAAACTGACCCCATTCCCCAACTTAAAAAGTGGCTAAGTTTAGAATTATCATCCCCAAACATATCCCCCGTATATACTAACATAGTCGTTATTCCCGAGGTTATTGCTCCTATCATTATTCCTGAAATCAGTAAAGTTGAAGTTTGACGTGAAAATTTTGCTATTGAGGATATAACAAGCATTACGGCAATAGAACCTACATAAGCAGATAATATCATACCTATTGAAGATTTTGGAAGGTCAGACCATACCAATACGGATGTAAAGCCATATAAAACTACACCCAATGTTGCACCATTTGAAACGCCCATTAAATAAGGGTCTGCTAATGGATTTCTGAAATAACTTTGCATTAAGATTCCTGCGGTAGAAATACCCAGACCTGCTATTATAGCCCCCAAAGTTCTTAATATACGGATTTTGAAAATTATAGTGTCTGTGAGTTCTGTGCCCGATGTTCCCGTCAATAAATATCTTAAAATTTCATAAAAAGTAATGTTTGAAGTTCCAACGGTTAAACTAAGCATGGATAATACGAATAATAGTCCTAAAAATCCAAATAATAGTAATATATATCTTTTATCCATAATTCACCAGTTTGTCCGTATTGTTTGTTTGCATATATTTTAAATGATATATTAAAGTAAATTTTAATAAAATTAAGATAACTTTAATTATATAGATTAATTATATAAATGTTGCGAATCGAAGTATAATTATGAAAAATAATAAAATAAGATATAAAAATGGATAAAAAATAAAAAATAAAAAATAATAAAAATAAAAATAAAAATAAAAAATGATAAAATAATAATTAAATATAATTATTTTCTTGTTTTTTTAGTTTTACAACTATTACAGGACGTACATAATTTATAACTCTTTTTTATAGTCTCAATTCCCGTTCCATAAGGACATAAGTACCTACACCAAAAACGAGCTATAAATATAAGCCCAAGTAGTCCAATAATTACTAAAATTATCCTTGAATTCCTCAATATCTCGGTTTTCGCAATATCATAAATATAAGTACCTGCAATTGCCCTATTACGTCCAGTAGGGTTTAATAAATACGAACGCATACTTAAAGAAGCTGCTACAATAGCAAATAAAAATATGGCGTATTTTACGCCAATTATTATGTTTTTTAAGGTCTTGTGCTTTGATAAACTATAAGTTGTTTTTGAAATTTTCATTCGTAGTTTAAATAGTATATGGTTTAAAGTACCGAATGGGCATATTTTTGCACAAAAGTCAACTTTAAACACTGCCATATACCCTAAAACGCCTATTAATAACGGTGTACGGGCATATTTCATCGGACAATCGTAAAATGTACAATAATCGCAAGCTATGAATGGTACTACGTATATACAACGAAATATGGAGAATAAAACTGCTGGTATACCTACTAAAAACAATAAATATCTACCTTTGTTTACTGTAAAATCCCGAAACTTTTTAAACTGGCTCTTTTTAGGAGAATTACCCATTATATTACTGTTCGATTTTTCCAAAGTATCGCCTTTTTGTACACTTTACATATTACATTCAATTAAAATACAGATATTATTAATTTATAAAGTTAAATATATAAAAATGTTGAGCAACTATAAATTATGAAAATAGATTCGGGGCTATAAAATATTTAAAAATATTTAAAAAATAAATGTATCGGATAAAATTCCCAATAGTGCACTGATTACGACTATAGATACTATATATTTTAAAGTTTTTTTCAATCCATAACATTTATTTAACGCCAAAATTAATGGTAAACCCGTGGCAGGTGCGGAAATTAAAAATGAGAGGATTATACCCTTTGGAATCCCATCTATTGCAAAATTATTTATTAGGGGGATAAGTGCGTAAGGGCATAAAAATATCACAAGCCTTATTGCGGAAATTATGAAATAAGTAAATATATTGTTAGACAATAACATTATAATAACTTCACTGGGGATTAATGTAGCAAAAAACCCGGATAAGATATACCCCAGTAATATAGAAGGCATTATAAATTTTAATTGACTTATTAAGACTGATTTAAACGTATTTTCTTGTTGTTTTCCCTCTTTGAAGTAGGGCGTATATTTATCATTTAAAAATAAAGTACCTACGCTAATGGACAGTATTAATGATAAAATTACTTGATAAATCGCTAATTTATAACCAATAATTGAAAGAGTCATAAAAAAGCCTATGGGCGTAATTGATGCCGCAGAAATTATAAAAGCCATACTTGTACCCATATTTACGCCTTTTGAATTCATAGCGTTAGCTACAGGTACACCACTCGCCGAACATAGCGGTAATATTGCCCCCATTAGTGAAGACTTTAGTAGTGAAAATTTAGAATAATTTAAATTATGTACAATTTTTTTCCTCAAATCTCCTTTTAATTTTACTTTTAAAAATGCAGATATTACAAAACCTATTAATATAAATAAAATTGAATCTTTTAAAAAATTAACCGATTTTTCAAACGATTTTAATATTATGTATATTATATTATCATAATTCAATGAAATTAGATTTACGTTTAAATATGAATCTAAATAAGTATCTAAATATTTATCCAAATTAGTATTTACAATAATAGTTAACGAATTGTTTAAAAGTTCTATAAAGTCCATATTATCCCGATTTTGCTATTAAATATATTAATATCTAAATTAAAGTTATTTATGACTATGATTAATTAACATAAATACATTTGTATTTTTTGTTGTATTTAGGGGGATTTTACGTAATATTATACAATTGTATTACATTCGAATTTAGTAAAATCATATAAATAAAGCTTTAAAAAAATATATAAATAGGGGTGAAATAATGGTTTTAAATTCCAAAGACTATAAAAAAGAGTTTTCAGAAGCAATTGTAAATGCAGGAATTGACTTTTTGGGAGAAGACAAAAGCAATTCATTCAAAAGATGCTATCAGTGCGGTACCTGTACAGGAGCTTGCCCAAGTGGTAGATTAACAGGATTTAGGACGAGAAAAGTAATCAGACAAGCCCTATTGGGTTCTGAAGAATTACTATCCAGTGATGACTTATGGATGTGTACTACTTGCTATGAATGCTATGAAAAATGTCCGAGAGATGTTAAAATAACAGATTTAATTAAGGTAATCAGAAATTTAGCATCAGAAAAGGGATATATTGCTGATGCACATAGAAAAACATCACTTTACGTATTTAAAACAGGACACGCAGTGCCTGTTAATGCAGATATCAAAAAAGCAAGACTTGAATTAGGTTTAACAGAAATTCCACCGACTACGCACAAATATCCGGAAGCTTTACAAATGATAAAAGATATAATGAGCGAATTAGAATTCTGTAAAAAAGTAGGCATTTGCGAAGAAACGGGAGAATTAACAGAGCTTGATTTAAAATATGCGAGTGAATAACCATATAATCATTTTTGCAATATTTAATATTAAATATTTAATATTCGATATTTAAAAAATAACTAAGTAGAAATAATTAACTTAAACTAAATCTAAAATGATAATTATATAAATTGAGGGGATTTTATGGCAAATGCTAGGAATAAAGATATGAAAGACGAATATATATTCTTCCTTGGATGTATTGCACCTAACCGATACCCAGGTATTGAAAGTGCTACATACAAAGCTCTTGATAAATTAGATTTAAAGCTAAAACCATTTGAACAAGCTTCTTGTTGTCCAGCTCCTGGGGTATTTGGGTCATTTGACTTGATGACTTGGTTAACCATTGCAGCAAGAAACATTGTACTTGCAGAAGAGGAAGATTTAGACATTTTAACCATTTGTAATGGGTGTTATGGTTCGTTATTTGAAGCTGACCATATTTTAAAAGAAAATGAAACAGCTCGAGAAAAAGTAAATAAAGTGTTGGAAAAGCACGGTTTAGAGTATAAAGGAACTACAAACGTTAGACACTTGACCGAAGTGCTTTACTTTGATTTAGGTACTGAATACATCGCCGATAGGATAGAAAATCCATTGGATGCAAATGTAGCTGTGCACTATGGTTGCCACTACTTAAAACCGACTGATGTAAAGCATATTGAAAGTTCAGAAGTTCCTAAATCACTCGACGGTCTCGTAGAAGCTATTGGGGCTACATCAATACCTTATCGTGATAAAAACATGTGTTGCGGTGCCGGTGGTGGTGTAAGGGCAAGAAACCCCGAAGTAGCCCTTCAAATGTCTGAAACCAAAATTAAAAATATGCTTGCTGCGGGTGCTGATTGTGTAACCGAAGTATGTCCATTCTGCCACTTACAATTTGATAGGGGTCAGATTGAAATTGAAGAAACGTTTAAAAGACAGTACAATTTACCAGTTATACACTATTCACAGCTTTTAGGTTTGGCTATGAATATGTCTCCGAAAGATGTGGCTCTTGATTTACATTTTAAATCTGCTGACCCGCTCTTAAAAAAATTAGGATATATTGATGAATAAATTAAATAGATTAATAGATTAATAGATTGATAGAGTAATAAATTAAATAATTTTCTTCTTTTATTTTTAGTTTTATTTTTAGTTTTATTTTTTATTCTTTTATTTTAATTTTGATTAGTTTTCTTCGGTGAATTCTTCTTTATGTTTCATTACATAACTTTTTAAGAATATTGGCGGTAAAGTGGACGTTATAAGGGACAATATCACAATTGCGACAAAATATTGATATGGCAATAGTCCTAATTCTAAACCCAACGTTGCAGCCACTAAAGCAGTTGAAAGGGACGGTATTGTGAATACACCTCCACAGAAACTTTTTTTATGATTGTACTTCAAAATTCTAAGTGATATGTAGCCCGAAAAAGTTTTTAAAATTGCTAAAACGGAAACTGCTACTAATATAAGCGACAAATTACTTAAATCGGTTAAAACACCTATATTTGTATTCATACCCACAGTTAAGAAAAACAAAGGAATAAATAACCCGTATCCTATGGCGTTTAAATTCTCATTTAATAAAGTATCGTGTTCTTCTTTTGTAAGTTCTTCAGAAACTGCAATTCCTGTAATAAATGCGCCGATAATTGGATGTATTCCGATGTACTCTCCCGTAATAATAGAAATAAGTATCAATAGTAGGATAAAGTGAATTTTCGGAACGTGGAGTTCTTCTAATTTTTTGAAGATGTATTTTGACATAAGTGGTATTACGAGTAAAAGACCTATAATATATACCAAAACTAACCCTATGAACTGAAATATTTCAGAATTTAAGCTTAAACCTATTGTTGTTGCTGTTTCAGTTGCTTTAACAATTATGGATACGATTATAAGGCTTATAAGGTCTACAACTACCGTAGCACTTAGTAAAGTTGTACCAAGTTTAGATTTAATCATATTTAGCTCATCCATAAGTCCATAAACGATACCTACAGAGTGAGACGAAAATATAACTGCATAAATTAATGAACCGAAGAAATCCAGCCCGAAAAATTGAGCTACAAAATAACCCCCAATTGCCGGTATTACCATTGAAAAGAGACTTAAAACAGTAGAATTCTTAAATTCTTCCCTTAAAGTATCATTATCTACCTCTAAACCTGCTAAAAACATTAAAAACAACATTCCAAATGCACCAAACTGCATAAGGGACTCACTCATAGGTATTAAGTTAAAACCATATGGTCCTACGAATATACCTGCTAACATCATCGCTGTGATGCCGGGAATGTTAAAACGCTTTAAAATTTGTGGAAATACGAATATTAAGAGCATTACGATAAATAACATAATATAACTGTCCATAATATGCACCGTGTAAAAAACTTAAAAGTTGAATTGGTTGATAATGCCGTAAATTATATAAATTAATAAATTTTTAAGGTTTAAGATAAAAGAAAATTAATAGTTTAAATTAGATATTGTATGTATTTAAATAGTCCATATACTAAATATGTTGATAATATTATTTAATTAATCCTAAAATAATATTGGTATATTATTAAATTATTATTAAATTATTATTGAAGTATCTAATTCATACTATGCTCATTTTCTATAAAGCCTACGTATAAATTATATACTATAAATACTTTAACAATTAATAAATGGATAAATATAATAAAATAAACGATTTTACATTGATTTTTTTAAGAAAATATTAAGATATGTAAATGATATTAATATTTTAATTATGGATATTAAATTATTTAATAATTAAGTACAAGATATGATAAATTACAATAATATTATAGATATGGAAAATGGTGAAATTATGTTAATTATGGCAGGATTAGGATTATACGATGAAAAAGATTTAACCTTGAAAACACTTGAAAATGCTAAAAAAGCCGATAAAATTTATGCAGAATTCTACACTGCAATTTTAACAGGCACTACTTTGGAAAAAATCGAGGAAACACTTGGGAAAAAGGTAAATGTCTTAGACCGTGAAAAAGTAGAATATGAAACGGAGCAATTAATTGAAGAGTCAAAAGAAAAAAATATTATGTTTTTAACTGCAGGCGACCCAATGGTAGCCACTACACACGTCGATATAGCAGTAGAAGCTAAAAAGAAAGGTATTGAAGTTATAATTATTAACGCACCTTCCATATATTCCGCCATAGGAATTACAGGATTGCAAATATATAAATTTGGTAAAACTACATCTATTGTATTCCCAGAACCGAATTATTTCCCCGAAACACCTTATAATGTTATAAAGGACAATTTATCATTAGGTTATCATACGCTATGTTTATTAGATATACACGCTCACGAAAATAAATTTATGACAGCTAATGAAGGGTTACAAGTACTTTTGGACATTGAAAAAAGAAGAGAAGAGAAATTATTGAGTGAAGATACTAAAGTCTTAGTTGTTGCAAGGGCAGGAAGCTTAAAACCTAAATTAGTCTATGGAAAAATAAAAGATTTGATAAAACAGGACTTTGGAGCTCCATTACATAGTATCATAATTCTCGGAAACCTCCATTTTATGGAAGAGGAAGCTCTTGAAATTCTTGCAGAAAATGTATAATTTATTTTTTTATTATTTATTTTATATTTTATTATTTATTTTATATTTTATTATTTATTTTATATTTTATTATTTATTTTATATTTTATTATTTATTTTATATTTTATTATTTATTTTTTAAGTTATTTTTTAAGTTATTTTTTAAGTTATTTTTTAAGTTATTTTTTAAGTAATCTATTTTTACAACGTATAATACGCTATAAATTTACAATAATTTATAGTTTTTACATTAAAAATTAATTTACAATCGCCGTACTAATTAACAATATATATATACCTTTAATTCCATAATAAAATGTATTAAAGACACATAAACAAATAAATAACTTAAAAAAAGCAATAAATGAGGTAAAGTATGTATAAAAAACTATTTATGATACTTGCTGTAGTTTTAGCGATTTTGATGTCTGGTTGTGTTAACGAACAACCTGCAGGGGATATTAATCAATCAGTAAACCCTGATGACACCGCTAATTCTTCAAAATATGATGATGTTAACATAACACAACATTCAGAAAAGATGACATACAGTATTACAATTCCAAGATTTGCATCAATTCCTATAAAACTCGTAGAAAATCCATCAACAGGTTACACTTGGAACTACACTATTGAAGGAGATACTGACGCTATCCAAATCACAAGCGACAACTACATACCTGCAGATTCAGGTCTTGACGGAGCTCCAGGAACTCACGTTTATGAAGTTGAAGGTATGATGCCAGGAACTGCGGATATAGTATTCAAATACGAAAGAAATTGGGAAAATAACAGTGAAGTTAAAGAATACACATACACAATAAAAGTTATAAGTGCAGATAGATTTGACTTAGAAAAAGACCCTAACGTTGTAATGAAAGATGCTTCGATAAATACAATAAAAGGCGAAGAAATGAAAATTTCATTACCTGAAAATCCATCAACAGGCTACTACTGGGTAGTAAGTAATGGTGCACCTAAAATATTAAACTTAGTTTCATCAGAATTCGTTAGTGATAAAGCTGAAACCACTGGGGACGCAAAAGAAACTATGGTGGGTGTAGGGGGCAACAGAGTTTGGACTTACAAAGGTACAGACGCTTCTGAAATTTCATTAACATTCTACTTAATGTCAACAGCAGGTAAAGTAGTACAATACAATCACTACGATGTTTACATTGACTTAAAAGACGCTGAAAAAATAACAGAAAACAAAACTGTTCCTGTTTCAGAAGAATTTATGATTACACACGATGCACCTTCAGATTACGCTGGATATGCAATTGAAATTCAAGATAAAGATATTATAAGTTATGCAACAGTTTCCAACGAAGATTCTGCTTTAAGTACCACCTGGGTATTTAACGCTACAAAAGTAGGAAGTACAAAACTTATAATTAGAGATTACTACGGTGAAGAAAGTACTACTTCTGAAAAAATAACCACATACAACATTGTAGTTGAAGATAACGAAAACGAAAATGGCGTATCTGTAATACACAGTAGTTAATTACACTTTGTAATCTTTTAAATAATTAATTATTACTTATTTTTTTATTTTGTATTATTATTTTGTATTATTATTTTATAGGATATTATTTTTATTTTTTTATTAAATAATTAATTTTATTCAGTTTGCTATTTTATAACTCGTAAATAATACGTCTAAATTTATAAGATAAAATAAAAAGTAATAAATCTTTTAAATTGTATAATTATACTATAATATAATATTCAAAATAACGGTGTTTTTATGAGATATTTAGAACTTTTAGAAATAAAAGATGCAAAAAAAATTATAAATGATAAACTAAGTGAATTAAAAAATGAAGAAATTGATTTAATTTATTCAAATGGTCGTATTTTATCAGAAGATGTAATTTCGGAAGTAGATGTGCCACCATTTGACCGTTCACGTATGGATGGTTATGCAGTGCTTGCAAAAGACACATATGAAGCTGACGAAAGCAATCCAATTACATTAAAAATTATCGATAGCGTAAAAGCAGGTGCTTTTAGCGATAAAAAATTAACGGAAAAAACTTGCATTGAAATAGCTACTGGCGCACCTATGCCAAAAAGTGCGGACGCCGTCGTAATGGTTGAATATACGGAGCAAATAAGCGAAAATGAGATAAAAATCTATGATGCAGTAGCTCCTCACGAAAACATACAATATTGCGGTAGCGATATTATGGTTGGCGAATTGATATTAAGAAAAGGCACTAAATTAACCGCTCGTGATATTGGGGCGATTTCAGCAATCGGAAAAAACAAAATAAACGTTGAAAAAAGTTTAAACGTTGGTTTAATATCTACAGGGAATGAATTACAAGCATTAGGCAATGATTTAAAACCAAACAAAATATATGACGTTAATACATACACTTTAGCTTCATCAATACAGGAAAACGGCTGGAATTTTAATTTTTACGGGATTGTTGAAGACAATGAAAATGATTTAAAAGAAAAAATCACAAAAGCACTAAATAACGATGAAGATGTTATCATATTAAGTGGCGGAACTTCTGCGGGCGTTGGAGATTTAACAAGCACCGTTATCGAAGAATTGGGCGGTGAAATATTAGTGCACGGAATAAAAATAAAACCTGGTAAGCCTACAATAATCGGACAAATACATTTTAATAATAAAAATAAATTAGTTGTGGGGCTTCCAGGTTATCCTACGTCTTGTTTAACAATATTTGACGTATTATTCAATGAAAAAGGGAATTTATTAACTGCACATTTCCATCCTCGCTATCTTTCAGCAAAAGGGCGAGAAGAATACCTGCCGGTATCAATTATAAAAGGTTTAGAGGGTTATGGGGTATATCCTATCGTAAAAGGCAGTGGTGCAATCACATCACTCACATATGCCGATGGATATGTGATAATCCCAGAAAATAAGGAAATGTTAGAGGATGAAGTTGTTGACGTTCACCTTTTTGGCAATATTAAATTAGGGCTCAATATAATAGGTAGTCATTGTATTGGAATCGACCATATATTACAAAAAAGTGATTTAATAGCCAAAACCGTTAACGTAGGTTCTTTAGGTGGTATTAGCTCTATTAAAAGAGATGAAGCGGATATCGCAGGCGTTCATTTACTTGGAAACGATGGAGAATATAACATACCATTTTTAAAAAAATATGGGGTAAAAAATGCTTCATTAGTTAGAGGATACTTACGAGAACAGGGTTTTATGTTTAAAAAAGAATTAAATAAAAAAATTGAGGATAAAATTGGTTTTGAATTAAAAACAATTGAAGATATTGTAAAATTATTAAAATCTCCGATTGCTGAAGAAATTGACTTTATTAATCGAAATAAAGGAGCTGGCACAAGGGTACTATTTGATAAATTTTTAAAAGACAATTTAATTAATAAATCTAATATAAACGGCTATGACTTAGAAGCAAAGACTCACTCGGCGGTTGGGGCTTCAATTGCAATGAATAAGGTTGAGATGGGGGTTGGAATTAAAACCATTGCTGAAAAATACAATTTAGAATTTATAAAACTTGCCGATGAAAATTACGATTTATTGATTAGAAATGAGAAATTAAACGACCCTGAGGTTTTAGAATTTGTTGAATTGCTTAAAAAAGTGGATTTACCATTTAAAAAACCGGATAACTGTGGGGAAATTATATATAAAAGCATATAAAAATATAAAAAAGTAAATAAGTAAATAAGTAAATAAAAAAAGTAAATAGTAATTTTTTATTTTATCCCTTTTTATTTTTTAATCATTTGATTCTAATTCCGCATCTAAAATTGTATAACTTATTTTATTCTTATCAATTTCATTTAACACGTTTTCAGTCATTTTTCCCGTAACGAAAGCGATTACGTCGCACCCTCGTGTGCAAGCATTGGTAATGCCACTTGATACGCCAAATCTAATGTCTGGTTTTATATCTAATTTATGTAGTAATACTGCGCTAACAGTACCCATAGTTGCAATTACAGCATCAGGATTTTCTCCCATTATCTTTTTAACAAACTCTACATTTACTACACTTGTACCGCCCTTTACTTTAGGAGGTATTTTTAAAACGATTACTTTTCCTTTCCTTACATCAACATAACCCTCGAGTTCGTGTATAGAAATGTCATCGCCTTTTTTACCATCTTCATAAACAATAGCTGATGCTTCAGTGGTTTTTGTTTTAGAAATGTACATTAAACCCTTGTGCATATAAAGATATACTTTATCGCCTTTTTTTACATCTTCATTTGCAATTGCTGGCCAAGTGTCTTTATAACGGTATAAATTTTGATTTACTTCCGAAAGGTAATCTTTAAAGTCCCCAATCCATAATTTAAGGTGTTCCATACCCATATCTGTTATTACGTACTCTCCTCGACCTCTTGATTTAATAAAACCATTTTTTGCCAAGCTTCTGACGTGTTCGGAAACCCCTTGAACGGTTATACCCAAAACTTCCGCAATTTCCTTCTGTTTTATGTGAGGTTGTTTACGTACAATTTCAGAAAGTATTTGAAATTCAGTAATATTTCTTTTTTTCATTTTCACACCAAAAATATTATACAATTTAATCATATTTTATGTTAAATTATGTTAAATTATGTTTTAGATTATAGTTTAAATTATATTATTCAAGTGAGTTGAATAATTTATTAAATTTTATTTGATTTATTAATTCTATTTTTTTTAAGATATATAAAGGTTTGTAAATATTTTGTTTTTGATTATCTGAATTATTAATGGAGTTATACCTATTTAGCGTATTTTTATTCATAATATTATATTAATACCTTCTTACTAATCCATTATTATTAATTCCTTATTATTAATTCCTTATTACTAATCCATTTTTATTAGATTATCATAAATTCGAAGTATATTTAATTCCTAATATTATTACTTTTAAATTTATTTTTTATTAAAAGGTAAATATAAACCCCCTATCCATATATAATTATGTCTTATTGTGATAATTTTTAAAAATTGTTTCGTAAAATACATATAGTAGTAATTAAAAGTATAAAACGTAAAGCTAAATACAATCATTAATCATTTTTTTAATTAACTATATTCGTTAAAAAAAAAGAAAAAAGAAAAAAGAAACTACATATAAAATTTATAAAATTTATACATTGTACAAATATACCCCGAGGTGTTTTTATTAAAAAAATTATCTTAGTATTGGGTTGTATACTTGTATTGGCATTTTCTGGTTGCGTAAGTACCCCATCAAATGACGGAGACATTCCTACAATTAAATTGGGACATTTACCATCTGACCACGATGCACCATTACACGTAGCAACAGAAAACCCCGAATTATTTAGGGAAAAATACGGCGTTTACTTGAAAAATGTAGACGGAAATAACTATGAATTGTACGAAAACGACGAAAAAATAGCAAATGTTGAATCAGTTCTCATCACACAAGGTGGAGCCCAGATTATGACATTATTATCACAAGGTCAGCTCGATATGGGTATTAACGGAGTTCCTCCAGTTGTATTTTCCGTAGATAGCGGTACAAAAGCTAAAATTTTAGCGGGAATCAACGAAGAAGGTTCTGCATTTGTTGTAAGAAACGATATACCTGCAGAAACCTGGCCTGAATTCATTGCTTGGGTTAAAGAGCAAAACGCAGCAGGTAAACAAGTTAATATCGGTCATCCATTACCTGTTTCAATCCAATATGTGATGATAAAATCAGCATTGGATTACGAAAATATTACATATACTGAAAATAGCGAAGATAAAAGCGCTATGGTATACTTAATGAACTGTAAAGGTCAAGGTTCAATGTCTAAATTACTTGAAAAAGGAGACTTGGATGCAGTAATTGCTTGGGAACCTACGCCTGAAATATTAAAAATAAACAATATTGCGAAACCTGTAGCATACAGTGCTGAATTACCACCTGAAGGTGCTTGGATAGGTCATTCCTGCTGTGTTTTAGTTGCTTCAGAAGAAGCAATTTCAGACAACAGAGATGTAGTTAAAGCTATGACTAAATTAATGTTAGCTGCAAACAAAGAAATTAATAATAACCCTACGTTAGCAGTGAACGCTTGTTCAAAACAATTAGGTACTCCTTTAGAAGTAGAAGAATTATCTATTCCTAACATCAAATTTGCTGAAAGTGTGGACAAATTACAAGTATTTGGCCCTCAATTCGTAAAAGTTATGGATGAACAAGGAATGATGCAAAATGAATTGAAAGGTTTATCTGAAAAAGAAATCCAAGATAAATTATACGATTTCTCAATATTTGAAGAAGTTTCAAAAGAAGTTCAGGAAGCTTAATAATTTAAAAATACAATATCAATACCATAAAATAATAAAATAATAAAATAATTATCTCTTTTTTATTTTTAGTTTATAGTAATTAATTACTAAGTAATAATTAAAAAAATAGAATTTAAAATTATTGATTTTCTTTTTTACTGAATATCAATCCAAATTTAAGTAATATTTTACCAAATTCTGTTAATTGTATTATCGCATTCTCTTTTTCTGCAAAACCGTGTTTTAATATAGGGTCCACCCTATCATAAGCAGAACGTCTATGAATACCTAATGCTTTAGCTAATTCTTCAACTTTAACGGAACCACCTAACTCATCAATTTTTATCAAGGTTTCTCGAGTTGCAGGGTGCTTGGTTATCATATGAATACCCTCTTTTGCACTTATACTTACAAGGTCTGGGCAAATACCGCACATCGTAATATCATAATTCCGTATATCTCCAAAGATAATTTCCCCGTAAGTAGATAACCCCAATAAATCCCCAAGTTTATACTGTTCTAATCGGTCAGTTAGTAAATCTTTATGGGTTTCCATTAGCATTGTAGATACAGTACAAAATGTAATTGCAGGTTTATTATAGTAAGGGGGCGAATTTTCCAAAATATCAATATTTTGATTAAATAAGTCATCTACAATGTTATTATCAATTTTGATATGTTTTAATTCTTGATGATTACGAATGTAGGATGCTGTAGCCATATGGTTATCCAATAAATTTACAGGTCCTTTTAAATAGATTTCTTCATTATTTGCAACCATACCCACGGGATTTGCTAAATAAAACTGTTTATCTTTCTTCAAATCATTTACTGAACCATTGTATTTGATAAGTTCTTTATATTGCTCTATTGCATCCTTACCATTTATTTTAATAATTTTTCTCTTTGTATTTTCAGTTATTAAAAGCTTATTTTCTAAATAATGTATATCATCAAATTTTTCGATTTTATTGTCGTTATCATCTTTAATATCTTTAATATTTTTAGTATTTTTAATATCTTTAGTATTTTTATTATCTTTAATATTTTTAGTATTTTTATTATTTTTAACAACTTCAGTAATATTCAAATCTTCTTCAGTGTTCTTATAACGCCCATAGGAGATTTTAGGTATTAAATCACCTCCAAAAGCTACACAAACTACACTATCAAAGTAAGAATCATTACAGTATTGATACATTTTTTTAAATTCTAAATTATCTGAAGAGATGCCCCCAAAAATTGGAATGGTATATCCTACTTCATCGATTATACTTTCCATTACGCTTACTTCAGATTTACAAAAATCCATTAATACATATATTAATTTAGGAGACATTCCTAAATTATCGATTGCATCACGAACTGCGTTTCTTCCTGCTTCTTTTGGATTTACACTCGCACCTAAATCCACACCGATGCCTACACTAATATATTTCGAACTTAAAATACCTACTGAAACACCATTTGAAACAACTTTTTTGTTTACAATTTGAAAATTAGAGCTACTGCCTACAATTGGAGTATTTTTATCTAAAACCAATCTTACACCGTTTAAAACTTCCTCAGGATTGTATTCCGGTGAAGAATATAAAAAGGCAATAGTCGGGCTTTCAGAATGTTTTTCTATGTTTTTTAGAGCATCAGAAGTTGCGTGAGCCCCTGCTTTTAAGGGGTTATTATCTTCAGATGTTCCAAATCCATATTGTATAAATTGCACAATAGCACCACTATAATATTTAATAAAGTTTAGTAATTCACCACGATATATTTCTATTTAAGATATCCATAGCATTATTAAATATTGATAATTATTTTTAATAATACTATTCTATGTCCCATCTTTTATAAACACAACAAAATTATTTTAATTTTAAATAATTTACCACATTATAATTATGATATACATATATCTGTTGCACTAATATATTAATCATATTATTTAATTTAACACAGTATATATTATATTAGTATTATGAGTATATATGATTATTATGTAATTTATTAATTATATTTGTAATATTAATGGCAATAATTTAATACACCATATCTGTGTGAAAATTTGACAAATATTAAGTAAGATAAACATATATAACTATACAATCAATTATTACATTTTAACAATATATCCTCAAAAATAATGTATTAATAGATTATAATATTTTAATATATGATATTATCAAATAGGTGTTAATATGAAAATACTTGTTGTGGAAGATGAAGAAGATATATTAAATTTAGTAAAATTAATCCTTGAAATTGAAGGACACGACGTGAAAACTGTTTCAAGTGGCTCTATGGCAATAGAAGAATTGAAAAATGGAATTCCCGACTTAATAATACTCGATATTATGATGCCTGAGATGAATGGTTGGGAATTTTTAGAAATATCTCGAGGAAAATACGGGAAAATCCCAGTTATTGTATTTACTGCAAATGCACAATGTAATAATATAAAAATAGCTCAAGAAAAAAAAGTGGACTATTTAATAAAACCATTTGATAAGCAAGCATTAGTTGATAAAGTAAAAGAATATGACAGTTCTTGGTAACTATTATCACGTTATAGATTTTTTATGTCTTTTTAACAAATAGGTAATTAGATAATGAAAAATAAGAAAAACAGAGCAGTAAATTAATCATTGAAATTTTAAATCTCTTAATAAGAATAAAAAAGTTATATCTATGTTATATCTATGTTAAATTATATTTTATTATATTATATTATATTATATTTTATTATATTATATTATATTATGCAAAATACGGTAAATTAATAATTATGCCAAATTGGTGTATATTAGTATATAGCATTTGTATTATACAATTGTAGTCATATCAAAATGGAGAGGATTTTATGAAAAAAGTTCCACTATTTAAGAGGTTTGGCACTAAACTACTGATATATGCGACCATTGTTGCAATTATCCCTATAATATTGTTAAGCGTTATATCAAACGGCACAATTAGCAATACTATGCAAGAACATTCGCAAAATAAAATTAATAGTGATTTAAAAGTAGCTGAAAATATATTAAATAATAGATTAGATGAAATGGATGCAGTAGTTTATTATTCTAAAAATTCGAATTTAACAAAATCCATAATTTACGATAAAGATGAAAAAAGTATTTATGAATTGGCAATATCCATTAAGCAATCCACTAATTCAGATTTTGTAACCATTTGCGATGCCAATGGAAATTCGATTGGTGGTTCAAATACCAATGAATCAGGTTATGGAGATTTTAAATACTTAATGGATGACAATTTTAAAAAAGATGGGCATAAATGTATTGAACTAATTAATGAAGAAATACTTAAAGAACAAAATGTTTACAATAGCAGTATTATCAAATTATCTGGCGTGGGTAATGGAGATAGATACTTGTATAAAGCGATGGGTTTAGTTTCTGCTCAGCCAGTTTATAAAGAAGGTAAACTTATTGGTTCCATTATTGCCGTAGATATACTAAATAAAGATAACAATTTAGTAGATAAGGCAAAAGAAGTATCTGGAGAAGCTACCACAATATTTTTGAATGATATAAGGATATCCACAAATGTTAAAGATAGTGAAGATAAAAGAGCTATAGGCACTATTGTTTCGGAAGATGTTTATAAAAAGACATTGCTTAGTGGAGAAACTTATTATGGTAAGGCTTTTGTTGTTAATGAATGGTATTTTACAGCATACGACCCTATAAAGAACTTTAAAGGCGAAGTTATAGGAATGTTATTCGTAGGAACTCCTGTAGCACCATATGAAGCTTTAAACAGCAACATTAAAGTTCAAACCGTGGTAATCGCATTCTTAGGTTTAATAATTGCGATGATTGTTTCAATTATGTTAAGTAAAAGCATAATAAGACCTATGGAAAATTTGAAAGAGGCAGCTCAGAATTTCAGTGAAGGTCGTTATGGAACTAAAGTTCCAGTCGATAGTCTTGACGAATTTGGGGAACTTTCAAAGATATTCAACAAAATGTCTGATGAAATAAGTATATCCCATACAAAATTACAAAAACACGCTCAAGAATTGAGTAAATCATACGATGAACTAAAAGAATTAGATAATTTAAAATCTGATTTAATTGCAATTGCTTCCCACGAATTGAGGACACCCCTTACCTCAGTGAAAGGTTATGTTGAGTTAGTACTTGACGGTACGATGGGTGAGGTCAATGAAGCTCAGAGTAAATGTTTATCAATTGCGAATGATAACATCGATAGACTAAGAAGATTAATCGATAGTATGCTTGATTTATCAAAAATTGAACGTGGAGAACTTCAAATGCAAAAAGAATTAATGAATATGAAAGTTGCAGTTGATGAAGTTTTCGAAAATTTAAAGCCATTATTTGATGAAAAGAATATACGATTAGTCAAAGATGTGCAAAATTTAAGCTTATACGGTGATAAAGACCGTTTAATGCAAGTAATAACAAATTTAGTTGAAAATGCAATTAAATTTAATCCTACAAACGGTGAAATATATCTTGGTGCTTACGAAGACGAAGGAAACATTCACTTGATAGTACAAGACCACGGTGCAGGTATTCCCGAAAAAGACCTCGAAAAAATATTTGATAGATTTTATCAAGTTGATTCGTCATCTAAAAGACCTAAAGGAGGGTCCGGATTGGGTCTTGCAGTATGTAAAAGTATTGTGGAAGCCCACGAAGGTATTATTTGGGTTGAAAGTGAACTTGGAAAAGGTAGTACCTTCCACGTGATATTGCCAATCTTCTCCAATACTTTTGGAATCGATGACGAAGAAAATCCGTTTATAAATAAATTAAACAAAGATAAATCAGAATAAGACAATATATAATAATAAAATAATAATAAAAATAAAAATACTCCTTTTTTAATTCTTAAATTTTTAAAAAATATTAAAAATAATCTTAGAAATGATATTTAACAATGCTAATAGTGATAATAGTAATGATATAAATATATCAATAATAGATTGTAAAAAAATAAGAAATTAATAAAACATTAATAAGAAAATAAAAAAATTATTTTATATATTTTATAATTAGTTAAATTATTGTTGTCCGCCACAAGGTGAATCCATTAATGGAGGCATTGTATCGTCGACACCTGCTTGGTATCCTGATTCTTTTCTCGTTCTTTCCTGAACTTTGTGGAATATCTTAGCCACTGGGATTTCCATAGGGCATACGTCTGAACATTGACCACAGTTTACGCAACTGTACGCCATATGTGCCATTCTTACACCGTGGAACATTAAAGGTTCTGGTGGTATCTGACCTTTTGTTGTGAAGTTAGGTATTGCACATTCTACACAGAAACATACAGGACACGCATCTCTACAACCGTAGCACTTGATACATCTATTAAAGTATTCGTCCCATTCTGATAAGTCAGGGTAATCAGTCTCTAATTGAGCTTTTTTACCGCTTTCACTCATTTTTATCATAGTTTGTTCTACTTTATCTCTGATTTCAATACCTTTTGGATTTGGAGCTTTGGTTTTAATGTATCCACTTTTTTCAGCGTCTTTTATTAAGTTTTGACCCTTTTCAGTGTTTACTTCAACAAAAGTCCATTTACCAGCATCTTCGCCGATAACTCCCCAGTTTCCACAAGCAACGTCTGCTTTTCTTGGTATTTTTACATCACATCTTTGACAGTTTTCTCTTCTTCCATAACCGTCGTGCTCCAAGTCGTGCATTTTGATACCCTTGTGGGTTCCGTCTTTTAATTCTATGATAAACTTACCTTTATCGATTTCTTCCTTAACTACATCGAATGGGTCTACTTCATAGAATAATTTAATCATTTCGAGAGCTGTTTGAGGAGGTACAGTACCACCACAGTTTAAACCTATCATATAAACGTTATCGAGGTCAATTTGTGCTCTTTTAGCCAATTCAACTATTGCTTTCATATCACAAGGTTTTACCGGTACAGCTATCTTTTGGTCTTTTAAGTGTTCTTTGATTATGCCTCCCCACATTGTAGGGGCACAGTGCAATGAACCTGCAGTTTCTAAAAGGTCCTCTGAGTTTGTGATGTATGTAGGGATTGCATCATAAACATCTTGACCTTTTTTAAGTGTTAATATACCATCTACGATTTTGTTATCTAAGAGGTATTTAAATAAGGCTGTTACTGCGCCACCGCATTCTCCCTTACTTACTATTTCGGGGTCGGAAGCTTGAACATAGTACATATCGCCCATAATTCCACCGTTTTAATTTTATAATTTACTTTATAATTTATAATTTACATTATAATTTAAAATTCATAAATTTTTACAACTGAGTTATTTATTATTAAATACGTTATTAGTATAATAATTATAATAAATTGTAATTTAAGGAATAAATAACTTCAAATAACTTCAATTTTTAATAATAAAGCTATTTAAACCTTATTTTAAATCCAATATGTATGTCCTTAAGCTTTTTCGATTTTTACTGCACATACCTTATACTCTGGTATCTTACAGTTAGGGTCTTGTGCTGGATTGGTTAAAGTGTTTGCCGCAGTTTCTGCAAAGTGGAACGGCATGAATACAACTCCTTTCTTAATGTTAGGTGTGATTCTTGCTTTAACTACAACTTCACCCCTTCGAGTAGTTGCTTTAATTGGTTGGTTGTCCTTTATACCCATTTTATTGGCATCTTCTGGGTGAATTTCGATGAAACCTTCTGAAAGCTCTTCATCTAAGTGTTTACTTCTTCTGGTCATTGTACCTGTGTGGTAATGGAATATTACCCTTCCAGTTGTTAATATCATTGGATATTCTGCATCTGGCATTTCAGCAGGGTCTCCATACTCAATTGGGAATAAAACTCCTAAACCATCAGCAGTTAAGAATTTTTCCTTGTGTAATATTGGAGTTCCTGGGTCTTCAGGGGTTTTACAAGGCCAGTGTAATCCATCTACGCCGAGTCTGTCGTAAGTCATACCTGCGTATTGTGGAGTTACTGAAGCAATTTCATTGAATACTTCCTCAGGTGTGTTAAATTCGAATAATTCAGGGTGTCCCATCTTTTCTCCGATTAATTTAACAATTTCCCAGTCAACCATAGCACCTTCTAATGGTTCTATAGCTTTATGTACTCTTTGAACTCTTCTTTCAGTGTTTGAGAATGTACCATCTTTCTCAGCCCAGGAAGCACCTGGTAAAACTACGTCAGCAATTTGTGCAGTTTCTGTTAAGAATATATCTTGAACGATTAAGAGGTCTAATTCACCCAAAGCGTGTTCAACATGGTTTAAGTCAGGGTCTGAAACCATTGGGTTTTCTCCCAATACGTATAAACATTTAACTTTTTTACCCGCTTCTTCAAGCATATCAGGGATTGCAAAACCTGCATCAGGGCTTAAATCTGTCTTCCAAGCTTCTTGGAATTTTTCCTGAGCAGCAGTCACGTTTTGGTATCCCGGATATACATTAGGTAAAGCACCCATATCACAAGCACCTTGAACGTTGTTCTGACCTCTTAATGGGTTAACACCTGTTCCTGGTCTTCCCATATTTCCGGTAATCATTGCAAGATTACAGCAAGATTTTACGTTGTCAACTCCGTGTGTAAACTGAGTTATACCCATACAGTACAATAATGAAGCAGCTTTTGCACTTGCGTACATTCTTGCAACTTCTTCGATATCTTCCGCAGGTACGTGTGTTATCTTGGAAACATATTCTGGTGTGTAGCTTTCAACTACTTTTTTAAGTTCTTCGTAATTTTTAGTTCTGTTTTTGATAAATTCCTCGTCGATGAGGTTTTCCTTAATAATTACGTGCATAATACCGTTTAACATAGCGGTATTTGAACCTGGAACTAATTGCAAGTACTTATCAGCTTGTTTTGCTGTGTGGGTGTATCTTGGGTCAATAACGATAATTTTTGTACCGTTTTCTTTTGCCTTGATAATTCTTCTTGCAATTAATGGGTGTTGTTCAAATGTATTCGAACCAACGATAAGAATGCAATCTGCTTCTTCTATATCGAGTATCGAATTTGTCATAGCTCCTGAGCCAAATGCTTGGCCTAATCCTGCAACAGTTGCGGAGTGTCACAACCTTGCACAGTGGTCAACGTTGTTAGTCTTCATGACCGCTCTTGCGAATTTCTGGAAAACGTAGTTATCTTCATTTGTACATCTTGCAGATGAGAAAAATCCGACTTCATTTTGACTGTAGGTTTTCAATTTACTTGCTACGAAATCGATTGCCTCGTCCCATGAAACTTTAACTAATTCTCCATTTTTTCTGATTAATGGACTGTTAAGTCTGTCTTCTCTGTGCACAAATTCGTGACAGTAAGCTCCTTTAATGCAAGTTTTACCTTCGTTTACAGGGTGCCTTTTGAATGGGTTTGTACCGACTACTTTACCGTCTTTTACGACTAAATCGATACCACAACCAGTACCACAATAAGGACAGACCGTATGGACAAATTTTAGACCTGTCATAGTATCACCGTATTAAATACTTTTTAATTAGTATAATTGATATAATTGATATATTTGACATAATTACGATAATTATTATAATTATTATAATTAGCATAATTATTATAATTATTATTGAATAAAGATGCCACCGCTAACATCTTTAGGATAAATTGATAAATTTGATAAATAAATAATTTTAATGGAAATATTTAGTATAAATATTACAATTAATGTAAATAGTTATTAAAAATCATTTTTAGATTATATAAGCTAAATCTAATGTAATATTTGGTGATGAAACTGTCGATAATATCACAAATACAAATAATTGATAATTGATAATTTAACATTTATTTTTAATATAAAACAAAATATGAGATTAATTATTAATTTATATGATTCAGGATGTATAAATCAATAATTTACCCATAATGATTGTTTTTATATTTCAAAATGTACGTTTCGTTGTATTTGAAATGTATTTAAATTTTTTAAGATTTCTTTGTATTTAATGACTTATCGTTTTACATAAAATTTCAGGTTATTTTATGTAAAATTAAATTTTTGAATATTTTTACATATTTTTAGATTTGATATTTTACAAATCTTTTGAATTTACTAAATTTTTGAATATGTTATTATTTTAACTGTATTAAATAGTTTAATATTTTAACATCTTTGTGATTAACACATACATTGTTAGGCTCGTTATGTTTATGCTAATTTAGACATTAAATAGGACTACGCAACTTCTCATAAACTAAACTAATGGGTAGCTTATAATCAATTAACGAATAACTATTTAGTAAATTTACTTTGACTCTATGTTAATTTTAAAAGGTGTCCGCAAGCATAACGAGTCATTATACTGCATCATCCAGATTTCAAAATTAACACAAATTCATTTGAAATATCCGATTTTAAATATTTAATTTTAAATACTGATTATTAAAAAATTATTTAATGTTTTTTAAGTTCTTAAAAAGCTCTTCTCAAGTTTATAATGGAATTTAATTGGATTTACTGAAATTAACTAAATTAACTAAATTAATCAACTAATTTAATTAAATTAACTTTTTAATCTCGCCAGTGTTAATGTCAATCATAAGCCCTTCAACTTCCACATCTTTAGGAATTGCAGGGTGATTTTTGATTAATTCGACACCTTTCAACACGTTTTCTTCTTCGTTATCCATTTTACCCATCCAAGCTTCAAAGTCTGGCGTAAAGTATGGATTTACTCCTCTTTTAATCATTTCTTTTCTTATCTCTTCAATATCTGCTCCTGCCATTCCACAGTCGGTATGACCTACGATAGCTATCTTTTCAACATCTAAACAGTATATTGCAACTACTAACGACCTTAATACATCGTCTGTAATAATATTACCTGCGTTTTTGATGACTTTTGCGTCGCCTCTTTCTAAACCCATTTTTTCAGGTAAGAAATTTACGAGTCTTGTATCCATACAAGTTATTACTGCTAATTTCTTTTTCGGTTTGGCTTCTGCTCCGATAGTTTCACCTATACTCAATTTTTATAGAATTGTTAATGAACAATAAAAAATTAAAAAATTAAAAAATTGAAATATTGAAGAATATATTTTAAAATTTGAGATTTTACATAATACTTTAAACTATATATTAGAGAGGTTTATCAATGTTCAATGTCTTTTTTGCTAAAAGATAGCAATAATAAGGATATTAAAAATTTTGAAAAGTTAATTAATATATTTCTATATGTCTTGTTTATTTTTGATGAGTATACTAATTTACTAATTAGGCCAATTAATTAATAATGCTTAATTAACCCAATACCGTATATCTTAGGCTTCCACATTTTTGGAATACCAATGAACCCAAATAAATAATAATGTTTGGCAACTACACCATACAATTCTACAGTGTCGCCTTTTTTGATGTCTTCAGGAATCGGAGCTATTAAATTAGCGTAGATTTTCCCGGATTCATCTTTTAAACGTATAGTTGGCTTTGTAGATATCCCGTAGATAACTTTATCCAACGTTCCAACCAACTTTACTTTTTCATTTACTTTTTCCTTCGTTATTTCTGAAATGTTATATTCTTTTGTCGAATCGATGTATTGTGGCAGTAAATCGTCTGACAAACTTCTATTCATTTTAGAAACTTTCAAAGGAATTAAAGTTAAACCTAAGATGAATGGAATACATACTATGAATAGCCAGGGATTGTTTGACTGTATAGTTGCCCATACAGAAAATATTGTCCATATTATTAGAGAAGCTGTAGCTGAGGGTGTAGTTTTAGCGTGATATAGAATATTTTTGAAACTTAATCCTGCTCTTATATTCATAGTTTCACCTTAGATTTGAAATTAGGTTTATTTTAAAGTATTTTCGTATATTATATTTAAATTGGCGTATTTTACAAAATTATACAAATAATTTACAACATTTTATACAATTTATCAATTAAAAGTAATTAATAATTATAAATAAATAAAATGTAAAGATTCTACATTTCGTCGTAAAATCTATTTTGAGATATATCGAGAATATATTGTTTGGGAATATTTTTGGGAATATATTAGGAATATTTTGGGAAATGATTATTTAAAATATGCTTATTTTAGATTTATTAATTAAATACTGTAATATATAATTTTAACTTAATTTTTAAGTTAATTCTTAAGTTATTTTTTTATTCAACCCGTAATTATGAATATTTAATGAATAACTATAATCTTTATCATTTCCAAATCTAATTATCTAATTATTAAAGATAATTTGGGGATAATTAATAACTCTTTAGTAATCAAATTTAATTAGATTTAGAATTATCATTTTGGATAAGTACTAAATTAGTTAAATTTGTAAATTTTTAGATTGTTAGATGTAATTAAATTCTTAGATTTTTTTGCTGTATGCGTAGTGGTAAACCATAGCTACAAAGATAACTGCACCTAAGATATTACCAATGGTTACTGGAATAATATTCCACATCCACCAGTCAGCTACTGAAACACCAGCTCCTAACATCATACCAGCAGGTATGAAGTACATGTTAGCCACACAGTGCTCAAATCCAGTAGCAACGAAGGCCATGATTGGGAACCATATCATAATAACCTTACCGAGGATACTTGTAGCAGCCATTGAACCAATTACCGCTAAGTTAACTAACCAGTTACAACCGATACCTTTAAGCATTGCTGCTAACCAACCCATACCGCCTGCAGCCATATAAGGTAAAACCTTAGCTTCAGCTGTTGCGATAGCGCTTTGGCCGAATGCGTTAACTGTTGCTGCACCGGTTGTTTTGTCGAATGATTGTAATGGTCCGTAAGCCATTAAGAATGCGTATAATAATGAACCAATTAAGTTACCGAGGTAAACAAAAATCCATACTTTCATTAATTTTGAAAATGATGTTTTCTTTTGGAACATTGCAATTGGCAAGAGCATCATATCTCCAGTAACTAATTCCATACCGGTTAAGATGATTAAAACCAAACCAACAGGGAACACAGCTGCTGCCATAAATTTACCAAATCCTGCACCCATTGCTGCACCAATACCAGTACCTACAACAGTAGCAAGTCCACCGCCCATAGCAATATAGGCTCCGCCCATAATACCTCTTAAAAGAAGCTGGTCCATTGATAAATTACCTTTTGTTTGTCCTGCATTTCCTGCAATATCAGTCATTTTGTCAGGTGGGTTCATATCAACCATAATACTACCTCCAAATATAATAATACCGTTTTTAATTTAGATAATAACTATTTTAGGATATATTTATTAATTATTAAATATTAAATATTAAATATTTAATAGTTATTTAATAGTTATTTAACAATTATTTAACATTTTAATGGACGTATCCAATAGAGACACGTTATACCGTTAATATTCAATATTTATTTGACATATCATTGTGATTGTGTTAAATAAATTACATAATACTTAGATATTACTTACATATTGCAATTTATTAGTATGGTTCATTCACATATTGTCATAACTACCCTTCACAAAATATGTATTTTGTAGTTTGTGGTCTTGTGGTCTTGTGGGGTACTATCCTCACATATGTAAGTATAAATATAAATAGGTATCAGTTGAGTTCATATCAAAAACGTTATATAGTAGATATTTAAGCATTCTACCTTGTAATTTCATTAGATTGCATTATTAAAATAAGTAATATAATTTAGTTAACCATAGGATAATTTAATTGGGATTTTATTAAATTATGGGTCCATCTGCATAATGATAAATAATTTTAAATGTTTACAGTTGCTCAATTAATAAATCAAATGTAGTATTTAATAATTCTAATATGTAGTATATATTATTTACTCATATGAAAGTTTCCAATTAAAAATGTGATTTAAAAATAAAAATAATATAAATAAAATAAATAATATAAATAATATAAATAAAAATAAAAATTAAATTTATGTAAAATATAATATTTTATTAAACATAATTCAACTATTTTCTAATGTGTTAATGAATTTATGTAAATTAAATTATGCAATTAATATACAATATAACATTATTTAATAAAAATGTAAAGTATATATTTAATTATTTATTATCTCAATACTTAACCCATTACGAACTGTCCTTCGTCTGCTTTTACAGCGGTTCCGTATCCCATCAATTCGTTATCTGTATATACCAATGTAAATCCGATTAATGCAAATCCTTCTTTCTCTTTTACAAGTACTTCAAGAGCTTGTATAATTTCGTCAACATTTGCATTTTTTGAAGTAGCAGAAACTATGCCTAATGTGTATAGCTCCACCCCTGGAATTTGGTTGGCAGTAGTTATTATAAATGTATCTTCAAAAACCATTTTTTTACACCTTTGCTATATATACAGTACCCCTAAGACCATATTATATTTTTTAAAAGATTGTATATATAATTTTCCATATGGTTTTTTATTTAATATATTCGTTTAATACCCAAAATTAGCTTAATAAAACGTTAATATGTCCATTAATTAATAAAATAACTAAAAATTAAGAATAAAAAATAATAAAAAATAATAAAAAACTAAAAAAATAATTAAAAAATAGAAAATAAATTATTTGTTTTTATTGAGTATATCGAGTTTATTGAGTTTATTGATTTTTAATTTTTTCAAGAGTATTCTCTGCTGCTAAGAATAACGGGTCTACGACCATAGAAACTGGTGGAGCGTATGAAAATTCCATATTTGCCAATTCTTCGATAGTTATACCTTTACTAATAGCAATAGACATTGCATCGACTCTTTCAGCGACACGTTCTTCACCGATTGCCTGACAACCAATTACTCTGTTATCATATTTTTTAACGATTAATTTAATATATATTGGTTTTCCACCGGGGTAGTACCTTGCTCGAGATGCTGACTTTGTAATTGTTGTAATTACTTCAATATCATTCATATTTGCCCCGATTTCAGACATACCAGTTCCTGCAATTTCTAACTTACCGATTTTAGTTACATTACTGTTTAAAACTGGTTTTGAAACTGGTGCGTTTTTCATACCTGCGATATTTTTACCAACGACTTTAGCTTGCCTAACTGCGGTAGTACCAAATGGTGAAAGTGTTTGCCCATCGGTTATAGCATCAATTACTTCCACACAGTCCCCTACTGCATAGACGTTTTTAACACTTGTTTCCATAAGTTCGTTTGTTAAAACTGCCCATCTGCCAATTTCACAGCCTGCTTTTTGAGCAAGTGCAATATTTGACCTTACACCGGTTGACATAATTACCATTTGTGCTTCGATTGTATCTTCGCCAACCATTACACCACAAACAGCGCCATTTTTGTCTGCTACGATTTTACCGACTGGTTTTTCGAGTATGATATTTAATTTAGCATCCTCGGAAGCGTTTTCCTCTTCAAGATAATCCTGAACGATTTTTGCCATATCTGGGTCTAATGCTCTTGGGAATATTTGAGGAACCATTTCTATAACTGTTGTATCGATACCGATTTCTTTTAAACAGTACGCCATTTCCATACCGATAGCACCAGCACCAGCCACCACAACCTTTTTAACGCCGTTTTCATTGATATAATTTTGAATATCCATTCCATCTTGGATTGTTCTTACTTTAAATACACCTTTAGAGTTTACACCGTCAATTGGTGGTATAAATGGAGTTCCACCGGTTGCAAGAACTAATTTATCGTATTTTATTTCCGTGGTTTCTTCTTCGGAATTTTCATTATTATCTTTATTACTATCTTTATTATTATTTATTTTTTTGTAAATAACTGTTTTTTTATCAGCATTTATGTCAACTACTTCAGAATTAATGAGAATTTCTACGTTTTTCTTTGCATAATCTTCCGGACCGTGCATAACGATTGATTCAAAGTCTTTAATCTCTTTGCCAATTACGTATGGTATTGCACAAGGGGAGTATGCGATATAGTTTTCCTGCGTTAATACGGTTATTTCAATGTCTGAATTGTATTTCCTAATTGTAGATGCAGTTGTTAAGCCTGCTGCACCAGTTCCTATAATTAAAACTTTCATAATATAGCCTTCATAATATTTTCATAATATTTTCGTGATGATTATAATTATTATATAGATTATTTTTATCTTTGTGGATTAATAATCAACGATTTCAATAATTTCGATGATTTCAATAATAACTAAGAATATATACTATATAATACTAATTTAGATTAATAATACTGTTTCATACTTTAAATAATTTTACAATGTGTATATAACAATATAATAAAATATTATTTTTATAAAAAGAATAATCAAATAATCAATTTAAATATGTTATAAAAATTAATAAAACACGTGATAACATGGCGAAAAAAAAGGTTAAAAAAACCTCATCAGCAAAATTAGTAGATGATAGGATTTTAGTACACGATAGGAACGCAATTTCAAGATTAAATGAAAAACGATACGGAGAATTGCACGACAATTTTTTATCACTATCACTCGTAGAAGGATTATATCTTACATATAAAGAATGGATAGTCGTATCAAAAGGAAATAAAAAAGATGGATATACAAAAATTGATTTTGAGGAATTATTTGAACTTGTAAATGAAATAAATCCTAAATTATGCTCTAAATATCTTGTATACAGGGATTTGAGGACAAGAGGTTATACTGTTAGAACTGGTTTAAAATACGGTTCAGACTTTAGACTCTATGAAAGAAACAACATTGATGAAATACACTCAAAATATCTTGTAAAAGTGTTTACCGAAGAAATGCCTTGCGAACTTTCGGAAATGACTGGATTTGTAAGAGTTGCACATTCTGTTAAGAAACAGCTTATTGTAGCAATATTAGATGCTGATGGAAGTGTAGTTTATTATAATATGGGATATTTAAGACTTTAAAACTTAAAAAATTAATAATAATAATAAATTATAATAATTAAAAAAATAAAAATAAAAAGTAAAACAGCAATAGGGTAAAATGATGAAATTTATTAATATTGAAGAAATGGAAAAATTTTTAAAAGAAAATAGGGCAAGACAATTAAGAAAAAGAAGAGAAGTAGACCCTGATAGAGCAATTGCAACGTGGATACAAGACGATATATTTGTAGACCAAACGATGGGAAACAGTTTTACAATTATCTTGCGAACAAAAGGGTGTAAATGGGCTTACGTGAGCGGTGGCTGTACAATGTGCAGTTATTTAATGGACGCCTCACCTGTCGAAATAACCACGGAAAATATAATAAATCAATTTACAAAAGCTCTTGAAAGAAATTTAAATATTAAGGAAGATGCAACTGATGAAGAAAAAGCTGAAAACATCAAATCACTTAACAAAAAATTCAAAAAAGGGTTTTCAATTAAGATGTTTACGTCAGGAAGCTTTTTAGATGAGTTCGAGATTACAAAGGATGCTCAAAAATACATCTTTAGTAAAATTTATGAATTGAGGGAAATGGGTTATAATATAAAAGAAGTAGCTATTGAATCACGTGCTGAATTTATAAATGATGAAGATATGAAATTTATAAGAGACAATCTTAAAGACATAAATATCGAGATAGGTGTCGGTATCGAGTCATTTAACGAACAAATAAGGAATATAGCGATACATAAAGGTGTTGCAACTGAAACAATCTATAAAGCTTTTGAAGTGGCTAAAAAATACAATGTAGGTATGAAATGCTATATTTTAATAAAACCGCCTTTTATTACAGAGCAAGATGCAATAAACGATGCGATAGCTTCAGCAAACAAATGTATTGAATTAGGTAGTAGTAGAATTTCATTCTGTCCAGCTTCAATTCATAAAGGGACAATTATTGAAATGTTATGGAAAAAGAACCAGTACAGACCGCCATATTTGTTAAGTCTCTTGAAAATAGTAAAAGATGTAAAGAAAGCACATCCTGAAGCTTTGGTAATGTGTGATACATCAGGTATACCTTCAAAAAGAGGAGCTCATAATATATTAGATTGTGAATGTAATTCAAAAATTAAGGAAATTTTAGGTGATTTCACAATTACACAAGATATTGAACTTTTGGATTATGAAAATGGACAATATGATTGTTGTAAAGAAAAATGGGAAGAATTTATTAAATTTGAAAATAATAATTACGTCCCTATTGGCGATGAAAAATTGATATTAAATAATTAAAAAAGAAATATGTTATTTTTATTAATTATTTATTTTATTTTATATTTATTATTCTTTATTTTTTTATTTTATATTTATTATTCTTTATTTTTTATTGTTATTTTTTATTGTTATTTTTATTAATTTCCGTGTACTGCTTCCCTAACTGATTTAGCAATGTTTGAAGAGTGGTCTGAAATTCTTTCAAAGTAGCTGATTACATCTAAAAATACAATTCCTGCTTTAGGACTGCACTGTTTTAATTTAAGCCTTTTAATATGTTTTTTACGGTATGATTTTTCTAATTTATCCACTTCGTTTTCTAAATAGATTACTTCCTCAATTACCTCTAAACGGGTAGATTTGTATGCATCCATAGTCCTTGCATAGGTTGATACTATCATATCGTACATTTCATTTAAATCCTTAACAGCATCTTCACTAAATGAAAGGTTTTCATCAATCATATACTGAGCTTTTTCAGCAATTTCCTCTGCAATGTCTCCGATTCTTTCCAAATCGGTAACTGTACTTGTAAGGACTGAAATTTTAGCGTGCTGTTCGTCTGATAAACTCTTATTTGATAATTCTATGAGGTTAACAGTTAATTCGTGAGCCATATAATCGATTACTTTTTCCTTTCTTCTCACTTTTTCGACTAATTTCTCATCCTTATTCATTAACGCTTCCATTGCATAATCGATATTACTACCAACAGTTTTACCCATTCTAAGAACTTCCTTAGAAATCAAAAGTAAACCGATAGAAGGTGTTTCCTCAACGATACGTTTATCTACATACTTCATTGGCTTCATTTCTCTCTCATCTTCTTGTATTGGGAGTATCTTTTCAGCAACATATACGAAATAGCCTGCAAAAGGCAACAACATTAATGTGTTTGCAACGTTAAATAACGTGTGAGCGTTTGCGATTTGTCTTTGTATGTCTGTAGAACTTAAACTTTGTATAATGGTTATAATCGGCGTAATGTAGATTAAAATCATAAATATTGAAGTACCTATTAAATTAAACAACAAGTGCATAATTGCCGCTCTTTTAGCGTTTCTACTTGCCCCAATACTAGAAAGGATTGCTGTAACACAAGTACCAATGTTTTGACCGAAAATTATCGGGAATGCGACTTCTAAGCTCATACCACCTGAAGCTGCAACTGCTAAAAGCAAACCTGTTGTTGCACTACTACTTTGAAGAATTACCGTAATGATAAAACCTACAAAAATACCTAAAAATGGATTTTCTAAGCCCATTAACATTTCTTCAAATGCAGGAGTACCCGCTAAAGGTTTTAAAACTGCTGACATCATTGCCATACCTAAGAACAGTATACCAAAACCGATTAAAACTTCCGCAGTATCTAAGTGCTTTCTTTTCTTTGAAGCAAGATATAATGCAACCCCTGAAGCTACAATTAAAGGAGCTACGTGTGTTAATTTAAATGCCACTAATTGGGCAGTTACGGTAGTACCAATATTTGCACCCATAATAACACCGATAGCTTGGTAAAGAGTCATTAATGAAGCGTTAACAAAACCAACAACCATAACGGTGGTAGCACTACTACTTTGAATAATCATAGTAACTACAGCACCCACTAAAACGCCCATATACTTATTTTTGGTAAGTACTTCTATCATTTTTTTAAGTCGGTCTCCAGCAACCTTTTGAAGACCATTGCCCATTAAAGTCATACCGTACAAAAATAAGGCAAGACCTCCGACAACTCCTGCTATAGTTTCAAACAAAGCACTTTCAAACATGAACGATTACCTCGAGGTATCAAATTCGATTTTTTGTGAATTTACATATATACGTAATATACGTAATATACATAATATACATAATATACATATATTTAGGAAATAATGTTTTAAATACTATTTTTAAAGAAGATATATTTTTTATTTGAATATCTTTATCATTTAAATATATTTATCAATTATATTTCTCATTTCTTTTGAAGAATTTACAATATTATTGGAGTTTAAAATTGCGGAAATCACTGCAAGTCCTTGAATATCGCAATTAAGCACATCTTCACAATTTTGATGATTAATACCACCAATCGCCACAATTGGAATATTAACTGATTTTGAAATGTTTTTCAATCCTTCGACACCCAAATAACGAGCATCTAACTTGGTATTTGTTGAATAAACTGCACCTACGCCTAAATAATCAGCACCTGCATTTATCCCGTAATTAGCTTCCTCAAGATTATATGCGGAAGAACCTATTATTAACTCTGGTGCCATCTCTTTTACATATTCTACAGGCATATCATCCATACCAACGTGTATACCGTCAGCGTCAGAAGCCATTGCAATATCTAACCTGTCGTTTACAAAAAAGAGAGCATCATAATCTCTTGTCAACTTTCTTAAATCTTTAGCAGTATCTAAAAAATGCCTTGTAGATACATCTTTTAATCGCAATTGTATCGAAGTAGCGCCTCCTTCTAACGCTTGTTTAACTTGCTCTACTTCTTTACCAAAACGACTATCTGTTATCACATATAATTTTAGTTTTTTATCAAATCTCATAGTTGCACATAGTTATTTTATTAATATTCAACACCATATTAACTGATATTAATAATCTATTTTAAACCTTATTTTATATATAGTTAATTTTAACCATTTTAAAAATATTTATTTAATTAAATATCACAAAGATGGAATTGTAATTCTCAAAATATGAAATTAATTACTCTTTTAAGATAAATGGTATTTTAAGTATATATAATTTACTGTAAAGTAATAATAAAAATAAAATAAAATAAAAAATAAAAATTGTAAATTATAGTATTCCATATATCATAGATATTTTAATATTTTAATATTTTAGATTTTAGATTTTAGATTTTATGATGTTCAATTTTCATACCTGTTTTTAATACGTCTTCATTCGTCAAATAAAGCCAATCGTACATTTTTACGTTAAAACTACCAGGATACGGAGCTTCAGAATATGCTTTTTCAGCACATAATCCGTATGTTGATAAAGCTGAAGCAACAGCTTTTGGAGTTCTTTCAACGGTTAAAAATGCGCCGATTACACAAGTGCTTGCACAACCTGTTCCGGTAATCCTTCCCAACATTTCATGACCGTTTTTAACTGCAAAATACTCATTATTTGCTTTATTCGCAACATAATCAATTTTTCCGGTGATTGCAACAGTAGTATTAAACTCTTTTGAAGCATTTAAACAAGTTTCAAGTGCTTCTTTTGAATCACATTCTGCACTATCTACACCTCTTGTTTTACCGTGTTCTCCCAAAAGTGCGGTTATTTCTCCAAAATTACCCCTAAGGGTTGTAATATTGCCCATATCTAATAATTCGAGTGCAAGATTTGTTCTTAATTTTGTAGCTCCTGCACCTACTGGGTCAATAATTATTGGCTTATCTAATTCAGTAGCAATTTTTACGGCTTTTTTCATAGATGGTATCCAATATTCGTCGAGTGTACCAATGTTTATAACTAAACTACTGGCTATCGCAACCATTTCATCTAATTCATCTTTTGCGTGTGCCATTACTGGAGAAGCACCTAATGCAAGTAATGCGTTAGCTGTGGAGTTCATAACTACGTAATTTGTAATACTTTGAACCAATGGATTTATTTCCCGTACTTTTTTTAAATACTCGTAATAATTTAAACTCATAATATCCCTTTTATCCCGTTTTATTCGTTATTTATTGTCATATGTTGTTATGTATTAGTATTTATTGTTATTTTTAAGAAGTGATTATTTAACACTTGTTTTTAAGTTATTATATTATTTATATGTATTGTATATTTGTCATTATTATTAATTATAAATTATAAGATATAAATTATAAATTATTAATTATAAGTAAAATAACAAAATATTATTTGTGAAAAACAAAATTACGACGTAAGTTATATATAGTGTATCGGAAATATATTTCCGATAGAATTAAATATCATAAGTACTAATTAACCACTAATAAACTAAATAATATTATAAACTAATAATTAATATAAAATAATAATTAATATAAAATAAAAAAACGAGATATGCAACGGGAGGCAAAGTATGACTTCACTTGAGATGGCATTGGAGTACATCAAAATAAACAACGTGAAATTTTTAAGATTTCAATTTGTAGACATACACGGAGAACCTAAAAACATAGCATACCCTGTAAAATTAGGAACAGCAGACGGCGAAGAAGAATTATTGGGCGTTTTAGAAAACGGTCTTTTCTTTGATGGTTCATCAATTGAAGGATTTGTGGAAATTGAAGATTCAGATATGGTTTTAAAACCTGACTTATCAACATTATCAGTTTTACCTTGGAGACCATCTGAAAAATCAGTTGCAAGAATAATCTGTGATGTATACAGGAAAAACGGAAAACCATTCGAAGGAGACCCAAGAGGTTGCTTGAAAAGAGTTTTAGGAGAATTTAAAGAAGAATTCAAAGGGGAGTACTTTGTAGGTCCAGAACCAGAATTCTTTATCTTAAAAAACGAGAATGGCAAATGGGTTCCAGGAGACAATGCAGGATACTTTGATTTAGAACCTGTTGACGAAGGAAACGATTTAAGAAGAAATATCGTATTTGCGTTGGAAAACTTAGGTTTCCACGTTGAAGCTTCCCACCACGAAGTAGCAGATGGTCAGCACGAAGTTGACTTTAAATACGACAACGCTGTAAGAACAGCGGACAGTGTGGTAACATTTAAAACTACAATTAAAACACTCGCAAAACAAAGCGGTTCAGTTGCTACATTCATGCCTAAACCATTCTTTGGTATTAACGGAAGCGGTATGCACTGTAATCAAAGTATCTGGTTAGACGGTAAACCATCATTCTATGATGAAAACAACCCATACCAGTTAAGCGATATCTGTTTAAGCTACATTGGCGGTATCTTAGAACATACAAAATCACTTGTGTCAATTACAAACCCAACAGTAAACTCATACAAGAGATTAGTACCTGGATACGAAGCACCTGTAAACATTGCGTGGGCAAACAGCAACAGAAGTTCCATTATTAGAGTTCCAGCTGCAAGAGGAAAAGGTACAAGAGTTGAATTCAGAGCTCCTGACCCAACTTGCAACCCATACTTAGCATTTACAGTTATGTTAGCTGCAGGTCTCGACGGTGTGAGAAAGAAATTAATTGCACCTGAACCAGTTGAAGAGAACATCTTTGCAATGTCAGAAGCACAAAAAAGAGATGCAAACATCGCTTCAGTTCCATCAAACTTATGCGAAGCTATTGAAGAATTAAAACAAGACAAAGTACTTAAAAAAGCACTTGGAGACCACATCTTCAATAAGTTCATTGAAATTAAAACACAAGAATGGGATTCATACAGAACTGCTGTCACAGATTGGGAATTCAATAAATACGTGAAATTCTAAGGATATAGGTATAAACATATATTCCTTTATTTCTTTTTTAACTTACATAATGATTTTATTTTTTTAAATTTGATTTATTTTTATTCATATCTTTTAATAAAAATTATAAAATTATATATACTATTTTTTACTAATTTGATTAATATTTGATTAATAAAACAATTTGATAAAGGTTAATTCAGTCAAAAATTAATTTATTTACGAAATTATAAAAAATTAGGGTGTAAGAATGGCAAAATTTATAATGGTTGCAGGAACGGCCTCAAATAGTGGTAAAACAGTTATGGTATCGGGTATTTGTAGAATGCTTGCCAATAAAGGCTATAAAGTAGCCCCATTTAAATCACAAAATATGAGTTTAAATTCACGTGTGAGCAAAGAAAACGGTGAAATTGCAGTGGCTCAATATACTCAGTCTGTTGCGGCAAAAGTTGAACCTTCAATCCATTTTAACCCAGTACTCTTAAAACCAAAAGGGAATTTTATTTCGCAAATTATAACACAAGGTAAACCTTATAAAAACCTTGATTATAACGAATATAGGTATGAAAAAGACTTTTTCATTGGAAAAATAAAAGAAAGTCTTGAATATTTGGATAAAAATTACGATTATGTAATTATGGAGGGTGCAGGTAGCTGTTGTGAAATTAATCTATTAGATGACGATATAGCTAACTTAAGGGTTGCTGAAATGGCAAATGCCGACGTACTTTTAGTTTCCGATATAGATAGGGGCGGTGTGTTCGCATCTCTCTACGGTACTGTTGAACTTTTGCCCGAAAATTGGAGAAAACTCATAAAAGGCTTTATCATAAACAAATTTAGGGGAAATGCTGACGTTTTAACAGATGGTTTCAAAAAAATAACCGAGCTAACAAATATCGAAGTTGCAGGTCTTATCCCATATGATGAAAGTTTGATATTACCTGAAGAAGATAGTCAAGCTATACAGTCTAAAAAAGTATTTGGAAATATGCGCAGCCCTATTGAGATAAACGTACTAAAATTCTCGAAAATAGCGAATTTTACAGACGTAGATGCACTTTCTACAGATGCAAGGATTAAATTTATAGATTTCGATGAGGATATAACCGGAGATATGTTAATTTTACCGGGGACACGATGTTCTACATTGGAAATGGATAAACTAAATAATAGTGGAATGAATGAAAAAATAAAGGAATATGTTAACACTGGTGGGATTTTGTTGGGTATCTGTGGGGGATATCAAATAATGGGCACTAAATTAGTTGATGAGGATAATGTAGAGTCTGAAATAGGTACTATTAACGGTTTGGGTCTTTTTGACGTAATTACAGAATTTAAATCCGAAAATAAAAAGGTAATTAAGAATTCCAAAGGAACTTTATATATTAAAAGTCCTGAAAACGAAAATACAGTTAGTTTTGAAGTAGAAGGCTATGAATTACACGAAGGAATTACACAAGTTAGTGAATTCAGCGATTCAGAAGAATGCGAATTAATAAGACTATCTGAGGGTTTTGGGAATAATGGCAAAGGATTTGACGGTATGGTTAAATCAGACGATAAATCATTGTTAATAGGTACTTATTTCCACAGTATATTAGATAATAAAGAATTTAAAAATTATTTATTAAATTTAATTATAAAAAGAAATAATTATAATTACACATTGTCAACTAAATCGTCAGAAGATGTATTCGATGAAAATTTGGACAAATTGGCAAAAATAATTGAAAATAACATAAAATATGATTTTGAAGGCATTAAAAACTAAATTAAACTAAATTAAACTAAAATAAAATAAAATAATTAGGGATACTATGGATAAAAACATTAAAAAAAGCGTAGAATTATTATCTCCTGCAAGAGACCTATCTGGATTAATTACTGCATATAATAACGGTGCTGACGCAGTATATTGCGGATTAAAAGAGCTTAGTATGCGTGCAACCACGAAAAACTTTGAAAGAGACGAACTTATTCGAGGCGTAAAAATAGCACAGGAAAACGATAAAAAAGTATACCTATGTACGAATACCGTTTTATATGAAAAAGACCTACAAAAAGCACTTGAAATATTAGACTTTGCGAAATCTGCGGAAGTTAACGCCGTAATAGTAAGTGATTTAGGACTTATGCAAGAAGCAAAAGAAATGGGACTCGAAGCACACGTTAGTGTACAAAATAACATCACAAATTCACTTTCTGCAAAATTCTTCTCAAAATTTGCCGATAGGGTGGTATTATCAAGAGAATTGAGTTTAAATCAAATAAAAGAAATAAAAAATAATCTTAATGCTCAGAAGATTAATTTAGAACTTGAAGGATTTGTTCACGGTGCTCTATGTGTTGCTATGAGTGGAAGATGCTTCTTAAGTTCTTATCTATTCAATAGGCACGCTAATTGTGGAGATTGTCTACAACCTTGCCGTAGAAATTGGAAATTAGTAAATGAACATTCGGACGGTACGCACGAATTAATCTGTGAAGGTAAATATTTATTGTCCCCTAAAGATTTATGTACTATTGAGTATGTACCAGAGCTTATGGACGTATTTAACTGCTTTAAAATTGAAGGTAGGGCTAAAAACCTTGATTATGTAATGAAAGCTACTAAAATATATCGGGAAGCTATTGATTCAACGTATGACGGCACCTACTTGGAAAAAATCCCGTATTTTAAGAAAGAGCTTCAAAAAATATATAACCGTGAATATGACACAGGATTCTACTTTAGGGATACTTGTAATGCCTCTCACGATTTACAGTACGAAATAGAAGGTAATGCCTCACCTTATCGAAAAATTGAAGCTGGAAAAGTTGTAAATTACTATAAAAAGGTCGGAGTTGCCGAAATTAGTTTAATGAACGATATTGAAAACGGAGATGAGCTAATAATAACTGGTGAAACTACGGGTTGTGTTGAGCAAGTTGTTAAATCAATGCAAATTGAGGGAACAATTGTTGAAAAAGCTTTGAAAGGTCAAAATGTCGGTTTAAAAATCGACAATCTCGTGAGGGAAAATGATAGAGTATTTTTATTAAAAAAATAAGATAATAAAGATATTTAAATTAAATCTTTATTTTTTATTATTATCTTATTATTATTATTATTATTATTACTTTATTATCTTATTATTTTATTATCTTATTATTTTATTATCTTATTATTTTATTTTTATTACTTATTTAACCATTCAGCAACTTCTTTTGCCCAATAAGTGATTATGAAATCTGCTCCTGCTCTTTTAATACATAAAAGTGTTTCTATTATTGTTTTTTGTCTATCCAACCATCCGTTTTGAGCTGCTGCTTCAACCATTGAATACTCACCACTTACACAATAGCCACCAATTGGTATATTGTAATTGTCTTTTGCAAGTCTTATGATGTCTAAATAAGGTAAAGCTGGTTTTATAAGCAATAAATCTGCTCCTTCTTCGATATCGAGTTCTATTTCTCTAAGTGCTTCTTTTGAATTAGCTACATCCATTTGATAAGCTTTCCTATCCCCAAATTGTGGTGCACTATCTGCTGCGTCCCTAAAAGGTCCATAGAACGCTGACGCATACTTTGCTGAATAACTCATAATTGAAACGTTTTTATAGTTATTTTCTTCGAGAGTCTTACGAATTTCGTATACTCTGCCGTCCATCATATCTGAGGGGGCTACAATATCCACGCCAGCTTTTGCATAAGAAAGTGCTATTTTAGCCAAAATAGGGAGTGTTTCGTCATTTAAAACTTCCCCATCTTCTGCGATTATACCACAATGTCCATGACTCGTGTATTCGCACATACAAACGTCCGCAATTATAATTAAATCGTCATTTAATTTTTCTTTTACGTTTCGTATTACTTTTTGAACTCCGCCGTTATCGTCATAACCTGAAGAAGCTATTTCATCTTTTTCTTTTGGAATACCAAATAAAATAACTGCAGGAACGCCTAATTTAGCTATTTCTTCACATTCTTTAACTGCTGTGTTTATTCCAAATCTATATTGATTAGGCATTGATTTTATTGGCGTTTTTTCATCATCATTTAATGTTTCGTCAATAAATACCGGCATTATTAAATCATTTACTTTTAAATCATTTTCCCTAACTAAATCTCTAATTTTTTGAGTCTTTCTCAATCTTCTTGGCCTAATTATCATAAAATCACCGAATTAATTATTATATTAACTTTATAGCGTATTATTTTATTATTTTATTATTTTATAATTATTAGTATTACTTTATAATTATTTTATTATTTTATTATTTTATTTAACTTTAGTTTTAGAGTATATAAATTACATTATATGGTTATTATGCAGGACTTTATATATATTTGAAATTATAAACTAATATACATTTAGTAATAAAATTAGAATAATATGACAAATTATAACTATAAATATTAAATAAATTATTATAAATTACATTGTTTTGAGGTTAAAATATGAGAATGAATTCTGTTGATAATGAGGATAAAGAAGTGGTTATACGATTTATGCGACCTGTTGACCAAAATTCAATCACTTCACTAATTACAGCTATTGATAAAGAAATGAGTAGCGGAGTATATCGGTTTAAATTGCTTATTTCATCACCCGGGGGTGATGTAACAGCAGGATTAAGCGCATATAATTATTTAAAGGGAATACCTGCTTATGTAACAACCCATAATTTTGGTAGTGTTGATTCTATTGGTATTGTAATATTCTGCGCCGGTCAAGAACGATATGCTTCACCACAATCAAGGTTTTTAATCCACGATGTAAGGTCAGTTTTTAGTAGTACATCTAATTTAGGCGAAAAAGATATCGAAGAACGTTTAAAATCATTAAAAGTAGATATGGAAAATATTTCAAAGGTTATATCTTCAAATAGTAATTTAGAAGCTTCCCAAATCCAGGAGTTTATGCTCGAAAGAACTACGTTAAATCCAGAAGAAGCGGTTAATATGGGATTAATAACTGAAATACGTTCTGAATTGTATTCCAAAAGAAGTAAAATAATATCTATACACTGAAATATCTACACTTGCATAATTGCATTATATTATGCAAATTATTGCATAATCAAATTTTTATTAAAATTTATTACTATTTTATTAAGAAATTATAACATTGTAATTCAAAATCTATAAATATAATAAAAAGTTTAATATCTTTAAAGATTTAAAGATTATAGGTATTGGTACGATTACGACAATTTAAGATTATTAAAATTATTAAAGTTAATAAGCTTATTATAAATTGGTAAGTTGGATATACTTTAAAATTTAATCAAATAGGTTATGTATTATTAGACAATAAATTTATAAAATTTACAATGAGGAAAATTATGTTTGAATTTATTACTTCAATTTTTGATAGTATATGGAATGCGTTTATAGGGGCAATGAACATTGTATTTTTGCCTTTGGTAAATAGCATGGACCCTGCGCTATTTATTTTAGCAACTGCATTCATAGTATCATTTATCATCAATTTAGCAACTAAATTTTTGGTTAACCAAGATAGAATGGCCGAAATAAAAGAAGAGATGCAGGCTTTCCAGAAAAAAGCAAAAGCTGCGGGAAGAGACCCTGAACAGATGCAAGCATTACAAGCTGAACAGATGAAAATGATGGGAACTCAAATGGAAATGATGAAAATGAGTTTTAAACCTATGATTTACACCTGGGTTCCAATTATTGCAATATTTGCTTATTTAAGATACATTTTTGATGTAAATGGAGTTTATCATTTAGCAAATCCTGAGTGGAACGGTGCAATTGTACAATTACCGGTAATCATCTCAAAAATATTATTTATTGATATTTGGCATTGGATAGGTGGTATATTCTATAGGGGAGGCTTTGAAATAATTTCTGGAGCAGTATTGGGCTGGTTAGGCTGGTATATCCTCTGTTCAATGGGTACATCTATGTTATTAAGGAAACTTATGGGAATTAAATAATAAAACTAATAATTAATAAACTAATAATTAATAATTAATAAATACTCTTTTTATTTTTTTACAACGTTGTAATAATTTAATAATATCCGATTAGATTTTAAGTTATGATTATTTTTAAATTAAAATTAAATAAAATTAAATAAAAACAAATATATCCAATAAAAATAATAATTAAAAAAATAGAGAAATATATAAAAAATTGCAATATATCCTATTATATGCTACCGAATTGTATAAATTACTATAAAAACTACTGGTGAATGTATGGTCAATATTAAACCCTACAAAGTTATTTCAGAACTTAATGAACAACATAAATTATCCAATGTTGAAAAAATATTGCTTGGTACGGATGGAAGTATCACTAACTTATTAGAAATCATTTTCGAAGGCAAAGTCGCCGTAAAAACAGTTTATCAAGAAATAATCGATAATGTTAACTACAGGGCAGTTGCCCTTAGTGTTAAAGATATCCCTTTAATATATGCTACATCAAAAACGCCATTGAGCAACATTGAAGACTATTATATCAGAGAAAGTGTTAAGAAAGACCTTCTTTCTGCAGATATACCCATTGGAAAAATTTTAAAAATTCATAATTTAGAAACTCGTAGAGAAATTGAAAACATATCTGTTTCAGAAGTTCCCGAGGATGCTAAAAAGTTGTTAAATCCACTTAGGGAAGAATTACCTCAAAGAAAATACTACATAATCCATAATAATAAACCGATTATGGAAATTGATGAATATTTCAATATTGAAGACCACCTAACAAAATAAAAATAAAAATAAAAATAAAAAAAATTGATTTATTCTATTTTTAAAATTTTTAAAATATTACTTAAATCTTTTTCGTCAATACAATAATCTGCCCTATCTTTTAATATAGGTTTTGCACAGAATGCAATCCCCAAACCTGCAATATTAAACATACTGATGTCATTTGCACCATCGCCAACTACTACGGTATCTTTTAAATCAATATTTTCTTTTTCAGCGATTTTCGTTAAGATTTCTCCTTTAGCAAGTTTGCTTGAAACATTTTTTATAACTTCTCCAGTGAGTTTTCCATCTTTATATACTAATTCATTTGCAAATTGATAATCTAAATTTAATACATCCTTAATTCTTTCTGTTGCAAATGTAAAACCGCCACTTACAACACCTGTAATATATCCATTTTCCTTTAATTTAAAAAGTGTTTCTTTTGCCCCATTCATTAATTGAATACTTTCTAAAAATTCCAAAATTTGTTTTTCAGATAATCCTTTTAATAATTGCACTCTTTTTTCAAGAGCTTGCTCAAATTCTAATTTGCCATCCATTGCATCTTTTGTAATTTGTTCGACTTCTTTTTCAACGTTATTAAGTCTTCCCAATTCATCAATTACTTCACAATCGATTAATGTGCTGTCTAAATCAAATAAAATTATTTTTCTCTTACTACAGGGTTTTTTTTCATCTTTTGTATTATCGTTTATATTTTTTTCTTGCTTGTTATCATTCATTAAATTCACCGAAGTTATTAATTATTAAAAAATATGGTTGATATATGCGTTAACATATGCGTTAATGTTTAAGATAATAGTTATTTTCTCTATCTATTAATAGCATATATCGATTAGAGGATTTAATTATTTAAATTTTATCTAAAACCATCTAAATATTTATATAGTTTTCAAAGATATGTAAATTAAAGTAAATTAAATTAAAATCAAAACAAATAATTTAATTAAAATAGATAATATATGTACTATATTGTGATAAAATGGATAATGTTGAAAAATATGATAAAAAATTTGATATTAAAAATTATGTTTTAATTTCCTCGAAACAAGACCCTGCGAGCCAGAATTTAAAAGAAGAAATGGAAAAAAAAGGCTATAAAATTTTTGAAATTGATGAAAGAACGACGAGAACAGATAAAACCATATATCCTAAAGCAGAATGCTACATTTTTTTATCAAAACACGCCAGTGCGACAGGCAAGCCGACACTTACCGTACATACACAAGGAAATCTTACGGAAGACAATTCACACGGTGGAAATCCTGAAGAAATACCTTATTGTATGCCCGAGTTAAACACGATTCTCTTGCAAAAAATAAATGACTATAATAACGAATATAATAAAGAATATAATAAAGAATACGTCGAAAACAAAGCTGATGAAAAAATAACCTTTGAAGTTAGCTTCGAAGTACTACATCACGGCCCTACGGATTTAGATGCGCCTTGTGTATTCGTAGAAATAGGTAGTACTGAAGAACAATGGCAAATGAAAGACCCTGCAAGAATAATTGCTAATGCACTTGATGATACATTGAATATTTTATTAAAAAACGAACAAAAACCATTAAAAAAAGCAATTGGACTTGGAGGTGGTCATTATAGCCCAAAATTCACAAAATTAGCTTTAAAAGATGAATATTATTTGGGTTATTTAGTACCAAAACACGCCAAGTTGTCAAAAAATATGTTTATGCAACTTTTAACAAAACAACCTGTAGATGTTGTTTTAATCGACTGGAAAGGATTATATGGTGAAGATAAACGTAGATATATCCAATGGCTCGAAGACTTAGGTATTGAATGGTTAAGAATTTAAAAAAGAATATTTATTTTTATTTTATTTTATTATTTTTAATATCTCCTAAAATGATTAAAAATTTTCCTTAAATTCCTAAATGCGTGATATCTCAAAATTCTACGATTTTTAGGTTTTTTCACAACAATTACCGATGACAAACCTACTGCAAAACTTATTACTGTTAGTATCATATATAGAACTACTGAATTAGGCGATATTACTTCAATTTTCTTTGTAATTTCATATTCTTTTACTTCAGGTATTTTATTTACTTTAAAAGTCATTTCTTGATTGCCTAAATTGATATCCCTGTAATTTGAACTACTACTTAATGAAGATATGACCCCTTCGAGTGATTTTTCCACAAAATTCCACTCGTAATATTGCAAATAAAATTCTTCATCTTGTGTTTTAGAACTCGGATAATATCTAACATCAAATTTCAAATCAAATGGCTTATTTGACGAAGACGTAATAATCATTGTAAGATTTCTTGATTCATTTGCCGGAATCATCACTTCTTTACTACTTTTAGTAATTGCACTATTTTCTATTACTTTGTATGCAGAAGGGTTTTTAAATGATACAAAAGCACTTACATCTGCACACAACGGATTATATAGCTCAAAAGTTGCTAAATAAGTGATATTTGTATTTTCGCTATTATTATCATTAATATTGTCATTACTGTTAGTATTATTATTATTATTATTATCTGCAAGTGCAAAGGAGTTATTCACCTTTTCGATTGTGTAATTTAAAACGTTATATTCTTTTAAAACTAAATAACCTTGCATATTTCCTGTTGCGTTTAATTTATCTTCTACGGTGCAAGATACAGAATACTGACCGTAATCATACCTGTGAGAAGGTTCTTCCGTAGTAGATTCCTCATCATCTCCAAATTTCCACTCATAGTCTAAATCGTCTATGTCATCATCAGGGTCATAGGGGAATGGAAGAAATGAGACATAGTTATTATCTGAAATTACATACCCTGCTGAAATAGTAGGTGCTACATTCGCATCTTTTTCAAATATATTAATGGTAATATCCTCTAAATCAACATTGACTACCGATTCATTATTAGATACGCTGAAATTTCCCAAAATTAATGGCGCACTTGAATTTTGATTGCTTGCAGGCGTTAATCTAAATTCTAAAACGGAATAATCATCTTCTTCAATTCCCTTCTCTAATGTAATATTATAAATTAAATAACTCTCATTTATCTCTAATTTTGAATAATTTACTTTTTCATAAACTTCAGAAAATTGAGATATTTTAAATTCATCTGCGGAGAATTTATTTTCATCTACGTAGATATAACCGGAAAACTTAGTTAAGTTATTGTCTTCCATATTATATGCCTTAAGCCTAAATTTTTCGTATTGACAAAATGTTAAGTCTGTAGATGATACAGCCGTTGAAGAACTGGCTGGAACTACTGCAAAGTACGGTTTATCATCTACTATTACGCCTCCTGCGTACGAAACTGATTTATTACCTATTGGAGTGTTTCCCACGCTTACATTGTAGGTTATCACACTTTTTAGGTCATCTATTGGATTATTTAATTTTAAAGGTATTGATATAATTTCACTATAAGTATAACTTTTATCATATTCATCATCAGAAGTATTTTTTAAAGAAATAAGAAATGAATTTTTTGAATTATCGATAATATAATAATTATACTGAGAATTTGCAACTTTAATATCATAATTACCGATTATTTCAACATTATCATTCCCATCGTTGTTAAAATTAAAACTACCGGATATATTACCCAAATTTGGATTAGATGCATCAATGCCATAAATTTTTAAAACGGCTTCGTTATCTACGTTGGGTGTTGCCTTGTTTATAATTAATTCGGCTTTCATACCTTCTGAAACTGATATATTGGCTTTATTAATAACAGGAGTTATTGAAACACCAGTATTATCTGAAAACTCATAATTTCGAGGAACTATTGACGTATTACCGCCTTTTAAAACTTTAAATGATAACGTTGCAATTTTATAATAACCTTCAGGTGCAGTACTTGGGTCAAACCACAACATAGTTATTAATGACGATGAAACCTCTGCACGTTTACTTGATGCAGTATCTGCAATCGTACCAAGTTCTATATCAGTTAATTCCAACATAGCAGTATCATAATTAAATTTTGACTGTATAGCAGATACTTTTGGAGTATTACCCCATAAAGTTAATTCAAAGGAGTCCCCTACTCCCGCTGATTTAACTGTGGGGCTTAAAGTCATTGAATAATTTGTATTCGCATTTTCGTTGAGTGCAAATGTATTTGGGATAGCAATTAACATAATAAATAAAAAAATTGCAAATAATAATTTAGAATTTAATTTTAGATTTTTACTTAAATTTGTATTTTTACTTAAATTTTTATCTATTTTCATATTATTTACCCCCAAAACGTGAGAATAAACCGAAAGCTACCCCTGAAATTAAACCCATTCCTATTGCTAAAAATACTAATTTAATATCAAAAACTGTCTCCGTATCTACATTTACACTTATTTTGGGTTCTATTTGTGAAACATTAATTTCCTGCACATGAACCACAGTTTCGCCTTGATTTACACGAATATTCAAACTTGAAGAGTCGGCCATATCTGTATTTTGGCTTGATTCATCTACTTTTTCAGTAGTTTTTGTTTCTCCGGTGTAATTAGCTTCTTTTTTAATATCCAACTTTAAATCATAATAGTTTATAGAAGGATAACGCCCTGCAATTTCTACTTTTTCTATATCTTTGTAATAGGGGTTATTTCCATTATAAGACAATCCATAGTTAGATGTTATGTCCCCGCCCATAGTTAATTCGGTTTCCCCAGCTTTTATTGGCGTATAAATAATTGTACCTAAAATGAAGTCTTTTTCAACAACATCTTCAAATGAAATCGATAAATCAAGTTTTCCATCTTCCATTTTATAACGCTTAAGTTTTGTGTCTTTAAAATCTTCACTCCAATTAAAACTTACAGGTTTTAAATATTCTTCAGAGTAGTTCATTAACACATCTAAACCTTTACAACCGCCGTCCTTTTCATCAGAACGTTCAGAATAACCTAAATTAGTGGGAATGTTTTCCACAACCACGTCAAGAACTATATTAGTACCATCGTACTCTAATTCTTCACGATATTTTGTTTTATCGTGTTCTATTAATTTAACTCGCAAATTGTCCTTTTCATCGTCATCACTGGATGCGGGGGCAATATTACAAGTAGCTAAAAAAAATACCAACAATATACATAATATGAAATATTTATTTTTTCCATTAATGCCATAGTTTTTAAGATTTAATTTCATAGTAAACCATCCAATATCAAAAATAATCAAAAATATAAACAATACAACAATTAAAAAGGTAAAGAAAGTTATTGAAAGTTATTAAATGTTATTTAATCGTTATTTAATCGTTATTTAAAAATACTTAATATCATATCAATTAATGAATCAATAAAACCTTTATCACTGGTTTCTTCCCCTTTAACATTTATTTCACTCTTTAAATATTCTGTAGGGGTTGAATCACCCTTACTATTGGAATATTCATACTTTAAAAGTGAATAATAATCCCCTGGGGCATTTGCTTTGACTTTAACAATATACAAATCTGCACTTTTATCTATTGTTCCATCAAAAACTACAAATGAATTTATTATGATATTATTATTTGTTTTTAATTTATAGAATTGTTCGGTTGCCAATTCTTTTAAGTGGTCATTTCCGGTGAGGGATATTATTTCTAAACTGCCTGGAAGTTCTAAACTTGTTTCAACGCCTGCTAAATCATCAATACTTTGGTCATACTTAACAGTTATCTCGAATGTTTGTCCAACGCTTATATTGGTCAAATCGGTGCTTGGAATTACTTCTACATTAAAATTAGAATTTTGAGAATCTTCCGGAGTTTCTGCAGATACTACGGACATTCCAAGTCCTAATAATAAAATTAAGCCCATAATTAAGCTTATTTTTATATTTTTCATAGTGATACCTCCCATTTTTGGGTAATGTGCTTAAAAAATATAGGTGTATGTATATAATAAGCATATATAAAGTTAATTTTAACGAATATAAAGTAAGCTATAACAAATTATGATATTATTGTATATTATAATATATATAACTTTACTATAATTAAAATAAAGTAGAATAAAATAAAAAAATAGAAAGATAAAAATAAAAATATTAAAAAATATAAGAATAAAATAAAAAAATAAAATAATATATAAAATTTTAAGTAAGTCGGTATTTGCCAAATTTAGGCGAGAATACTTCTGCATTCTTAGCTAATTTTTCCAACAAGTCTTCGACTTCAACTTCTTTTATATGGCACTCTTCCGCCCTATTAATAATATCATCTTTATTAGCAAGTTTAGTCTCGCTTAATGCAGATAATTCTCGGATAATTTCCATCACTACGTTCATTTTATCCATTTTTGACTTTGGAATCTTACCCATACCTTTATCAATATCAAAAGTACCGGTTTCTGGGTCAAAAGCTACCTGTCGTAAACATTCGTCAATTATGTCAATAGCCACTTTCGTGTCTTTTTCGTTTACTTTATCAGATAATCTTGCCTTTGCGTGCATTTCGGATATCCTAACGACTGCTTCGAGCTGTCTCGCAGTTATCGGTATAGGATTGTTTCCCTCACCGTGCTTACGCATGTCCACATAGAAATCTTTAATCATTTTCATAGAATTTTTATTCAAATTAGGCGTCTTTATAAGTTTTGAATCAGTTTCTCGCAAATATAAGTTTTTATTGTCTTCCATATAAGCGCAAGTCCTTGCAAAGATGATATAATTCTTTAAAAGCTCGTCATCAACCGTTATACCGCCAATATTTAAATCTGCCAACACATCGTACTGTTTAGTAGCACTTTCATAGTGAGTACTTAAAATGTGGTCTGCAATCTCTGCATCCCTCTTTCTGTCAGGGTTGTCCTTCAATGGGAAAATTAAATCAAATCTACTTAATAAAGGTTGGGGCATATTTAATTGTTCCACTACGCCTAAATTTCTGTCAAATCTACCATATTTAGGGTTGCAAGCTGCAAGAACGGCACATTTTGCAGGTAATTTAACATTTATACCCCCTTTGTTAATATGTATAGTTTGGCTTTCCATAGCTTCTAATATAAACTTCATAACGTTTTTATCAACTGTTAACTCATCAATACAAGCTGTACCTTGGTTTGCTTTAACAAAAACCCCTGGTTTAACTACCCAACCATCACCTATTTCCGTAGCTTCCCTTACTACGTTAGCAGTTAAACCTCCCCCTGTAGCCGTAGTAACAGAGGCATAACCATTTTGAGGGAATAATCTTGCGATTCTTCTTAACATTGTAGATTTACCGATACCCGGGTCGGTAATTAATAAAATGTGGCTATCATTTCTTAATTCTGAACCGTCAGGTAGGTACTTAATACATCCTTTCACTTGTTGCAATAAAATTGCCTTTTTTACTAAATCGTGCCCTTTAATTTGAGGTATAAGGAATTTTGAAAGAATATCTATGATATTTTTATTTTTGCCGAGTTCCTTAAGCAAATCTACTTTTTCGCCATCTCTTAAAAGGTCCTTAACTTCTATTTTTTGGAAATTTTCACTTAAATTTACGTGATTACTCCTCGTATAAATCTCATAAACTGGCATATTAGGACGAGATTGTTTTTTCATCACCGTTCCCACTACGTCAACCCTACCCGAGTAAATTCCGTTTGAATTTTCCAAAAAAGTCCTTATGCTCCTTGGTGGGTCGTCAGGATTTTTCATTAAATCGATTGGTTGCTGTATCTCTAACTCTTGGATATTTGCATAAGTTGAATTTTCCTGGTCGAGTCTCATTTCAGTTCCGCAGTTTTGATTTCTACAGTACATCTTTAAAGGCGTAAAATAATCACGAACTGTTTTATACTGGATATTTCCACAACTTGCACATACAAAACAAGCTCTTTTTAATAAAGCGCATACTTTAGCTGCTTTTATAATATTGCCCTCAAATTTAACCAAATTATTAATTTCGGAGGATGTAATTTCATCTATCTTTCTATCGCAACCGATTGGATTTTTGAATGCAATTTGTATTTTTTCGAGTTCTTTCTCTACTTTTTTAGAGTTATCTATAGGGAAAAGCTCTAAATAAGCCTCTTTAAAGATTTGAAAAATGGTATCTTCGGATAATTTTGGATTTTCGTATATATGGTCTGTAATGTCGCAGGCTTCTATATTTTCGTGTAAAAATTTTTTAATATCAAATTCAAAAACGTTATCACGAACCGTATTTATCGCTAATTCGTCCTTTATGAATTTTTTAATTTTTGAACCGTACGTATTTACGAAATATTCTTCATCAAAGTCTAATTCAAGGTTATACATATTATTATCCCTACAATGAGATGTTTTTAAATTAAAATATGAGAATTATTAAGTATATTTTCTATATTTTTATTTCTTTTTTTTAATTATTATTTTATTTTATTCTTATTTTATTCTTATTTTATTCTTATTTTATTCTTATTTTATTCTTATTTTATTCTTATTTTATTCTTATTTTATTCTTATTTTATTCTTATTATTATTACTATTGTTTATTTCTTAGTTTTATGATTCTTTCTTTAATCTTTAATTCAATAATTCACTTTCAAATTCACAGTTTCTAAGTCTTTGGATAATTTTAGTTAATTCGGGGTTTACCGTAATTTTTACATCTTTTTTTTGCGGAAAACCAAATGCTATTTTTTCAAATAAGCAAGCTGTTTCAGGCATTTTCATAAGAACGTTATGTGCACATATTTTTGATATACGGGTGCTTAGTAAATCGTCTAAATGATTTATACAAGCGATAGTGGCCATATCTTGATTTGATATTAAAGTTCCCGAACTTTCAGAATTTAAGAAAGATATTCCAACCAGTATTTCCTCAAGATTTAAATAGGTCAAATCAGGATTTCTTCTCTGGTCTTTGAGTATATCAAACAAAGTTATTGCCAAATCTTGAATACTTGACCAAGGTAAGTCAAAATTTACATTTTTGGCTTTTATATCTTCTTTTGTGATTTGCCAGAGTGGAACCTTTGTTTCTCCTTTGTAAACCTCGTATTCCGTACATTTTAAAAATAATAACGAATAAGCATCCAAAATATCATCCTCAAGTTTATGTCTTATTATTATGTCATACTATTGTTTCTTAATCTTACGTATGATTTTTATTGTAAATTAAATATGGGTAAAAATAATATATAAACATTATATACTAAAATTAATCGTAGTACTTACTAATTAATTTATAATATTACAGTATTGTATAATTATAAAAATTATCGTAATTATCGTAATTATCGTAATTATAATAATTATAATAATTATAATAATCGTAGGATTTAAATATCTAATTAAGTTATTATAATATGTTAAATTCTTGATAAAAGAAATAACACTAATAATACTAAAAATACCAAAATAAAATTAAAAAAAATACTTGTGAGGAAAATTATGCCGAATTTAGAAAGATTATCAGAAAGGACTCAAACAATAATTAACGATGAAAGAGAAAATATAATCCATACCTATGGACGATTACCTGTCGTACTTACAAAAGGAAAAGGTATGAAAGTTTATGACATTGACGGGAATGAATACCTTGACTTTTTGGGCGGTATTGCTGTTAACAATATGGGGCACTGTAATCCTGAAATTGTGGAAGCCCTAAAATCACAGATTGACAATTTGATGCATATTTCAAATATTTATTACAATGTTCCACAGGTTGAACTTGGTAAAATGCTTGTCGAATTAAGCGGTTTGGACAAGTCATTCTTTTGCAACAGCGGTGCAGAAGCAAATGAAGCTGCAATAAAGCTTGCTCGACGATATGGTAAACAAATTAGTAGCAAAAAAGGATTTATTAAAAGTGGAGAAGTTATATCCATGGAGCACTCTTTCCACGGTAGAACATTAACGACCGTTACTGCTACGCCAAAACCAAAATATCAGGAAGGTTTCGAACCATTACCTACAGGTTTTAGATATGCTCCTTTCAATGATATAGAAGCGCTTAAAAGTATGGTTTCAGAACATACCTCTGCAATAATCATTGAACCTGTTCAAGGTGAGGGTGGAATTTACCCTGTTGATAAAGAATACTTAAAAGAAGTTAGAAAAATCTGCGATGAGCTTGATATCGTATTGATATTTGATGAAGTTCAATGCGGTATGGGCAGAACTGGCAAAATGTTTGCTTGCGAGCACTACGGCGTAAAACCAGACATTATTACACTTGCTAAGGCACTTGGAAATGGTTTCCCAATCGGTGCAATCATTGCTAAAGAAGAAGTTGCGGAAGCTTTCCAACCTGGAAGCCACGGCACCACATTTGGAGGTAATCCAATGGCTTGCGCTACAGCAATAAAAACTTTAGAATTACTTAAAAATCAGCTTGATTATACATTGGAAATAGGTAAATATTTCAAAATGAGATTAGAAGAATTAAAAAATAAGTACGGATTTATAAAGGAAGTAAGAGGATTAGGTCTTATGTTGGGCATAGATTTGTCATTTAATGGCTCAAATATTGTGCCTGAAATGCTTGAAAAGGGATACCTTATAAATTGTACGTCTGATACAGTATTAAGATTCTTACCACCATTGATTGTTGAAAGGGAACATATTGATGGATTAATAAACTCATTAGATGAAATATTTTCAAAAATAGAACAATAATAAAATAACTATAATAAATAAAATAATTAATATAAACTAACTAATATAAACTAACTAATATGAATAAAATAGATAAATTAAAAAAAAATTATTTTTATATTTTATTTTTTTATTTTAATTTAATTTTCTTTTCTTCTTTTTTTCGTGTTTAATTAATCTTGAATACCTTTTTCAGTAATTCTAAATATTGCTTCGGAATCAGGTAAGTGAGGTGAGTCGTACAATTTAGCAACTCTTTTGTCGCCTTTTCCTTTTCTAACAAAGAATCTGAATGTAGCTGCGTGCCCTACGATGTGTCCACCGATTGCTTGCTCTGCCATACCAAAGAATGCGTCCGGTTTTGCTGAAACCTGGTTTGTAACGAGTACTACACAGTTGAAAAGGTCTGCTAACTTGTTTAATGTTGCCATATGCCTACCTAATTTTTGCTGTCTTTCAGCTAATTTTCCTCTACCGGTGTATTCATTTCTGAATGTACTGGTTAAAGAATCAATTACGACTAATTTAATGTTGTTTCCATCATTTATAAGGTCTTCTATCTTTTCAGCAAATAACATCTGCATATCTGAGTTATAAGCTCTTGCTACAAATGTATTATCCAAAATTGTTTGACCTTCAATTCCTGCGTGTTCTGCCATTTGCATAATTCTCTCAGGTCTAAATGTACCTTCGGTATCGATGTAAACAGCTTTTGGTGCAGCTAATTCCTCATCCGAAACTGCACTTTCGTCAAAGAATATGCAATCAGGACGTTGTAAGTTTACACAGCTTTGGTGCATAATCTGAGTTTTACCGCTTCCGAAAACCCCTGCAAATTCAGTCACTGATTGACTTTCTAATCCGCCACCTAAAACGTTGTCTAATTCTCCGCTGTTAGTGGATAATTTCCATACTGTGCTTCTTTGTTTCAATAAGTCTATACCACTTTTAAAACCCAAATCACATAAGTCTCTTGCACCCATAATCATTTTAGCGGCTGCTTTTTCACTTATGCCTTCAATATCGGTTAATTCACCCACTGTAGCAGTAGCTATTTTCATAAAATCTATGTATCCACCTTCTGCTAATTTTTCAGCGGTTGAAGGACCTACTCCCGGCAAATCAGTTAAATTATCACTCATAAACTCACCTTATTATTAACTTGTAATATATTAACAAATACAAATATAATAATTTTTATGTTCATTATATTCAAAGTATTTAATTTTAGGTTTTTAATTTTAGATTTTTAAGTATGGGTTTAAAAATAGAACGATATCCATTAAATTTTACTAAAATTGATTTTTATTCGTTGAAATTATAATTTTAGTAATTGCTCTTTGCGATACACATTAAATTGTTATTAACTTATTTTAAATAGTATTCATATGTCTCGAATGTGTATAAATTTTTATTAATAACTACAGAATATTAATAATAATTTCATATATTTTTAAAATTATATATTATTTTGTAATTAATTTTATTTTATTTGCAAATGGATATAAGTTCATAAAGCTGTTTAAATTTATTTAAAATGTATTTATAATATATTTAACCATATTATAGATTAGTCCTAAGAACTATATAATCGTAAATCTAAATTTATTTATTTTTTGTAAATTTATTCATTTTATAGATTGATTATATAGTATATATATTTTATTAATTAAAAAATATGGCGATTAATAAATATAATAAATCTACTGAAAAACTAAACTACAAATAATTATGATAAAATAAGATAAAATAAGATAAAATAATATAAAATAATATAAAATAAAAAAAGGTAATTAATAAAGTAATTCATAAGTTGCCGAATAAATATTTTGCCCGTCAGCAATTGATAAGCCTATCACAATTGCAATAAGTATGATTCCTAATATTAACGAAGGTATTTCGATAATAAAACCGTTTTTATAGGTTGTTTTAAAGAATTCTTTATTTATGTAGAAATTCATCACATAACTTAATATAACCCCTAAAGGAACGTATGCAAAGACTATTCCCACAAAAAATTTGATAATAGACACTTTAGTAATTAATGTCATATCACTATCCATTTTAGCAATTTTTACCCCCAAATAAGTTAGAAAAATTTGCAAAACCATTCCAATTAATAATAATGCAACAATAAAAACCGCAGAAAGTCCTGCAACAATTTCAAAAGTATTCATAATTTCACCAAACTATAACCCGTATATATTAATTCTAACTATATATTATCATAAATTATATAGTTTTTCATAGGGTTTAAAAATACAGAACTTTAATAAATATATAATATATAAAAAATAAAAAAATAAAAAAATAGTTAGTTAAGTTGAGTAACCGTAGCTGAAGATGGGTCAAGGGTTAAATAACCTACCCCGAGTACCATAAGGATTATTAATACGATTCCCAAGAGTATTCCAAAGATTATTAATGGTAATTCGATAATAAAACCATTTTTCCAGTCTGTTTTAAAGAATTCTTTATTTATATACGTTGCAGCCAATAGGGCGAGTATAAATCCCATTGGAAACATATTTAAAATTGCACTGGCTAACGATTTATACAAAGATACTTTAGCAATTTCTTTAAATTCAGAATCTATTTTAACGATTTTTAAACCAATACATGTATTTATAAGCTCTAAAACAAAACTAATAACAAAAGCTAACGCGAAAACTGCTATTACGCCCATTCCCAAAAATCCAAGTCCTAACATAGTGTCTGCAGGCATTTTCTCACCAACATTATAATTTTTTTAATAGAATTAATTTATTTATTCCACATATTATATAGGTAATATATCCCAAATTTTATTTATTATCCAATATTCTATATTCCATATTTTAGCAATTTTATTAATTTTATTAATAAAATATAATTTAAATTAAATTATGTTATTATATATACCATTAATTATGTACTTAATAGTATAAAAGTAATTAGTAATTAAAATATCAAATAAACAATATAAAGGCGATAAGTTGATTAAAGATGAAGATTTTATTAGGAACGAAAGTGTACCTCTTACAAAAGAAGAGATTAGAGCATTAAGTTTATCAAAACTAAATTTAACACACGACGATATTGTTATAGACATTGGTTGCGGTAGCGGAGGAATGACTGTTGAGATAGCTACTATAGCTAAAAAAGCTTATGCGATAGATAATAATGAAGATGCAATCAATACTACAAACGCCAATTTGGAAAAATTTGATATAAAAAACTGTGAAGTAATATCTGGGGACGCTAAAGAAGAATTGGAAAAAATACTAAATAATATATCCTCCGAAACTGTCAAAACTGAGGAAACTGCTAAAAATTTAAAAATATTTATCGGCGGTACTCAAAATATTGAAGAAATTTTAAGCATAATAAATAAGTATGGTATAAAAACAGTTGTATCAAATACCATTGTTGTGAATACGGGCTTAAAAATTGCTGAAATATTGGAAAACTATGATTATGAAATTGATTTAATTAATATGACTGTTTCATACGGTAGAAGGATAAAATCAGGATATATGATGATGGCAAGGAATCCTATTACCATAATAACGGCTAAAAAATAAATATGAAAAAATTAAGTATAATTAATCATATTTACCTACGAGTGCTATTTTGTAGCCAGTAGACTGAATTACCTTTAATAACGTATCTATTCGGGGTTTATACTCCTTATCAGATTTAAGACGATGTGCAATTGAAAAAGATATGCCATTTTCCTTAGATAAGCAGTATGTAGATTTATCTTTTAAAATTTGACCAAATTCCTCCTTAAATCCTTGAAAGTCATCTATTACAAATATTTCACATATTTCAGAATATAATTCTGAATTTATTGAGTTATTTAAAACATTATTATTAGTTTTATTAATTTTGCTAAGTTTATTATTAATATTATTTCTATTAATATTTTTATTAGTTTTATTATTTTTATTAGTTTTATTAGTTTTATTATTTTTTTCCATATTTTTATTTTTCGTGAGATTTTTAATGATATACACCCCCGTGAGAGAAAGATATGAGTGTGTATTTTAAGTACATATATGGAGTAATTAGGCATTTGAATTCATTAAAAGCCTTATATATATTAAATTCCGAAGACTCTTTATAGTTTTCTATATATAATATCATAATGAAATTAGTTAATAATTAATAATTAAGAAGTAATAATTAAGAAGTAATAATTAAATAATAGATATTAAAATTTAAATTTAAAATTTTAAATAAGAATTATCGATTAATCAGTTTAGCAAAGTGATATTTTTGAGTAGTATGTGTTCAATTTGCAAAGGTAGAAAGAATTTATGTGGTAGAAGTAAATGTTTAATTCTTCAAAAATTCAGAATTTCCAAAAAATTTAAAGGATTAATCGAAAAAAAGGAATTCTTTGGAGCATCTCCTCCGAGTTTATTTGTAGGAGAATATGGATACCCTAAAGTACGTATTGGCCCTATGTTGCCAACTTTTGGAGATGTGGAACAAGTAAATGAACTATTGAATGAAAATACAAATACAAATATCGAATCTAAATCGGAATTCGATATAAGCAAGCTTGAAAATCCTAAAAACTGGACAAATAGCTCCATTGATGAGATTATGCACTATCGGTCAATGTTGGTTATGGGAGAAACCAAATCAAACGTTAAAGTTGAAAATAATTATAGAGACGCTAATTTACCAACTTCTACGAAATATATAGATAATATACAAGAAATTGCTATGTCGATAAAACCTGTGGATAGTGAGATGAAACTACTAAAAAATCCTAAAATGGTTTTAGGTATGAGCTCTTATACATCTCCCATGGGTGCAAAAGAAAACCTTTTAAAATTTGATATTGCAGAGAACCCAAAAATTCCTAAAAAAACGGATAGTGTTGTTAATGATGAATTAAAAGCATTAGAAGGTGTTATGAGTCTTTACAATTCAGGATTTGACGAATATTATATTATAAAACTACTGTCTACCGGTTTGATGGGTGTTGACAAAAAAATTGTACCTACAAAATGGAGTATAACTGCTGTACAGGATATGATTGGCAAGGAATTACGTAAAGAAGTAATTGGATACAATGTAATTAATAATTATGAGCTATACCACGCTGAACTATTGGGAAACAGATATTTCATACTATTGATACCTGATTTATACGCCTTTGAAGCTATGGAAGTATGGTTAAAAGGTTCATTGTATGGTAGGGTAGCGGAATACCATGTATGTGGAGATTATGAAGGAATTAAAGGATTAAAAGGATATGTAAAAGAAACTGCGGGAGCTTTTCACGCTTCACGGTTAAGTGTTATGGAAAATCTACATAAACGGAAAAAACAAGCTAAAATCGTTGTAATAAGGGAAATTACGCCAGATTATTATGCTCCAGTAGGAGTTTGGCAAATTCGACAAGGTGTTAAACTTGCAATGGATAGTAAAAAAATTGGCGAATTTGACACCTTAAAATCAGCCCTTTTGGGTTTAGAACAGTATTTGATAGTTCCAGTTGATAAATACGTTGAAAAAAGTAAAATATTAAAAATAACAAATAGACAGACATTATTAGAACAATTTCTTTAATTATTGGTCGTATTTATTATTTTATTAGTTTATTAGTTTATTATTTTATTATCTTTTATTCTTTTTTATTTATTCTTTTTTATTTGAGTAATTAGTAATTCTTAATTATTAATCATTAATTATTAGTTTTTTATAATTAATATCTCCAATATTTTATGAAATTTCCTTTATTTTTAACATTTAAAATTAATTTACATCCTTCTGTCCAACTATCCGATTCAGTCCTTAAAAAAACAAGGTCATCAAACACATTCTCTATTTCTGATTTTTCTATCTCGACTACTTCCCCCGTATCTACCCAAGAACCAGAGACTTTTTCGAGACTTTTCTTATCGAGTAAGCTTTCAGCCTTTATTTTTGTTAAATCGCTTAACCTATCAATTTTTTGGATTCTTCTAACCTTCATATTACCCACCATTTTTAAATATGCAAGATATTAAACAGTAATAAATATTTTAAATTTAAAGTATTAAAAGTTAATTATTTTAATCGAGGATATTAATGTTTTATAGAATACTATTTAAAAAATAGTGAAAAATAAAATATAATAAAATATAATAAAATAATGAAAAAATAATAAAAAAATAAGGCAATTTAATTTAAAAATATATTAGAATTCTCTTTCAACAGATAATTTCTCTTCATTTTCAGAGAATAACTTATTTACCATCCAATCGACGTCAAACTCTTGTAAATCAGAATATCTTTGACCTACGCCCATATATAATATAGGTTTTCCGATTGAGTGTGCAATGGATAAAGCTGCCCCACCTTTTGCATCGGCGTCTGTTTTAGTCAATATTGCTCCGTCAATGTTAACAGCGTTGTTAAATTCTTCTGCCTGATTTATTGCATCGTTTCCAGCTAATGAATCACCTACAAATACCACTAAATCGGGTTTTGTCACTCTAACAACTTTTTTAATCTCAGACATTAAATTTATATTTGTTGTTTGTCTTCCGGCCGTGTCTGCAAGTACTACGTCAATTTTTTTAGCTTTTGCGTGCTGTATTGCATCAAAAATAACCGCTGCACTATCTGCACCTTTCTGATGTTTAATAACTTTGACTTCAAGATTATTTGCGTGCTCTTCAAGTTGTTCAATTGCTCCAGCTCTAAATGTATCCCCTGCTGCCATTACAATGCTATGACCATTTTGTTTTAATTTATACGCTAATTTAGATATGGAGGTAGTTTTTCCAGTTCCATTTATTCCTAAAAATATGATTACGGCAGGTTCTCCATTTTTATTTTTATTTTGGATTAATTCCTCAATATCAATTTTTTCCTGTGCCAATATGTTCCTAATTGAGTTTTTAAGGGCTGTTTCTATAATTTCCTCAGGATTGTCCTCACTTGTAATTTTTAAACCGATTAAGCTTTCTTTAAGTGATTCGATTATATTTTCTACGGTATCGTACGCTACATCAGCCTCTAAAAGTTCTAATTCTAATTCTTCTAATATATCCTCAATATCATCTTCTGTAAGTATTACTTCCTTACTTAAAACTTTCTTAATACTTTTTGTAATTTTAAATTTGTCTAAAAACCCTACTTTTGTTTTTTCAAATTTATCTAAAACGTTATTATTTTTAATTTCTTCATCTTTCTTATGTTCTTTATTTTCATCTTCTTTATTTTCATTATTTTTAATTTCTTCAGTATTTGTATTATCTTTTATATATTTTTCTTGTGTTGTTTCTTGTTTTTCGGTTTCGATTTCCTTATCTACCGCTTCGCCCTTTTTATATATTTTATTAGATAATTTACCCATAGTACTTGTTAATTTTGATTTAAGGCTTCCAAACATTTATTTCACCAAAATGGATTATATAAAATATTAAATATCACATATTAAATATCACATATTAAATATTAAAATATTTATTTTACCATATTTATTATTATATTACTATATTTTATTACTATATTTTATTATTATATTACTTTGATTATTATATATTACTTTGTTATTCAAACTTATTTAAGTACATATTTTTATATACTCGATTTCCATATATTAGAGAGATATAGATATAAGATTACATAAAATTTTATTATATTATTTATGTATTAATCATATAGTTTAATCAAAAATATTATCAAAATTATTATCAGTAATTCTAATCAATAATGTTAATTATTTTAATTTTATTAAATGGAAGGATTATCATTAATAATCTGTTATTATAACGGTGAGTATAATGCTTAGTGCAATTTTAGTGCCATACGGTATATTTATAGTTAAAAAAGACGATGAAACACAAAATTTTGAAGATATTACAAACAATATCGTATACTTTAAAAAATTTGATGAAGAAGAAATTCCATCAATTATGTATGAATTAAGGCAAGATGCCAATGAAAAGAAAGAAGAATTAAAAAATGCTTTAATTGAAGAAATTAAAGAACTTAAAGAAACTAACGAAAATAAAGAAGATTTAGAAGAAAAAGACGAAAAAGATGAAAAAGATGAAGAAATTGCTAATTTAGAAAGTTTAAAGATTTTAAACCTTGAAGAATTAGAATCCATCACTTTTGAAGGTTCAAAAATTAAAGCTGAAAATGACGCTATTAGAAACGTTATGTATGAATTAGGCGTTCAATATGGCGTATTTGAAGATTTAGAAGATGACTTTTTAAATAAAATGAATGAGTGGACAGTTCAATATACAAAAATGATGATGAAAAGAAGTTCACAGGCAAAAGACAAGTTAATTGTACAAACTGTTAACGCATTGGACAACCTCGATGAAACTTTAAATTTATTCTCTGAAAGATTAAGAGAATGGTATTCATTATATTTCCCTGAAATGGACAACATTGTTAAAAAACAGGACGCATATGTTCAGTTAGTTTCAGAATACGGATTTAGAGAAAACTATACAAGAACAAGGTTAAAAGAAGAAATGCCTCAAAACTTAGCAAGAACTTTATCAGTTGCTGCAAAAAAATCTATGGGTGCTGAAATTTCAGAAGTAGATTTGCAGATTATAAAAAGCCTTGCTAATGAAATACACAATTTATACAAGTACAGAGAAGAATTATTGGCATATTTAGATAATTCTATGACGGAAGTCGCACCTAACTTAACCAAAATTGCAGGTCCTTCAATCGGTGCAAGACTTATAAGTCTCGCAGGTGGTATGGACAGACTTTCAATATTGCCTGGTTCAACAATACAGGTAATCGGTGCTGAAAAAGCATTGTTTGCACACTTAAGAGAAAGGGCAGACTCTCCTAAGCACGGTATCATATTCCAACACCCTTATATCCAAGGTGCTACCGGCTGGACACGTGGTAAAATATCAAGAGCTATTGCTTGTAAAATGTCAATTGCGATTAAAGCAGATGTAAGCGGTAATTATATTGCAGACGATTTATCTGAGCAGATTGATAAAAAAGTAGCAGATATTAAAACCAGATTCCCAAAACCACCTATTAAAAAGAAATCAAAAAGACCTCAAGGAAAAGGAAGACCTGGAAAACCTGGAGATAGAAGACCTCAAGGAAAAGGAAAACCTCAAAGAAGAGATGGAAACAAAGACGGAAGAGATAGGGGAGACAGAAACGATAAAAAAGACGGAAGAGACGGAAGAGATAGAAGGGATAGAAGAGATAATCGAGATAATAAAAATAGAGATTCCAGAAATAGACCGGACAATAAAAACAAGAACAATGATAAAAATATGAATAAAGGCGGTAAAGGTAAAAACAACCAAGGTCAAGCTGGCAAAGGAGAAAAACGTAAAGTTGAAAGAGTTGTTATCGGAAAAACGTCTTCAAAAATTAACAAATAATTATAATGAAAATAATAATGAAAAATATAATAAATATTTTTAAAAATATTTTATTTTAAATTTAAAATGTCGGTGGTCATATGGCAAAAGTTAAGGAAAAATTTGATAACGTATTTGAATTAGATTTGGGCGATGGAATCAAGAGAATTGGTACAAAATCGTTAGTACATAATAAAAGGGTATACGGCGAAAAATTAGTTAATATTAAAAATACCGAGTATAGGGTATGGAATCCGAATAAAAGTAAATTGGGAGCTTCCATTATTAATGGATTAAAAGAAATGCCGATTAAAAAAGGTAGTAAAGTTTTATACCTGGGAGCTTCTGCAGGTACAACACCTTCACACGTTGCAGACGTTGCGGAAAATTCGCCTGTTTATGCCGTTGAGTTTGCACCAAGAATTATGAGGGAGTTTGTTGAAAGTTGCGAAGGTAGGAAAAACCTATTTCCTATTTTAGGCGATGCAAACAAGCCAGAAGAATACGCAAACATTGTGGAAAAGGTAGATGTAATATTTGAAGATGTTGCACAACCTAATCAAGCTGAAATATTGATTAAAAATGCTAAATGGTTCTTAAAAGAGGGCGGTTTTGGTATGATATCAATCAAAGCGAGAAGTGTTGACGTTACTGAAAATCCTAAAGTAATATTTGAAGCTCAAAAAGAAATTATGGAACAAAATGGTTTTACAATTATAGATGCTATTAACATTGAACCTTTCGAAAAAGACCACATTTTATTTGTTGGAATTTGGAATGGTCAATAACTTAAATTATAATTACTTTTATTTTTATTTTTATTTTTAATTATTAAACTTATTTTTAAAATAGTATTTTTATATTATTATATTGTATTATATTATTATATAAAAATAGGATTCAGCATAGGTGTAATCATCATAAAATCAGATAACCCTCTTTTCATCACAATCCTAATCAAATCTTATTTAAACCTATTATTATATAATATTATCCATTAGATAACGATAACAAACTACGTAGGGATAGTATGGAAAATACTAAAAATAACATTGTTAAAAGTAATAAGCCTAATAAATGTAATAAAACAAGCCGTATGGAAAGATACAATAATTTAGACAAAGAAATTAAAGATACTATCACATTACGAGATGCTTATTCCTGGGATGAAGAAAAAGGATTGCAAAATAAAAAAGATATAGTAGTAGTTGAACAAATTTGCGAATTTTATAAAAATGATGAATTTAAAGGTAAAGTTTTAGCATCACCTCACGGATTAAAGGAATTATTGGTGGGGCACATTATAAGTGAAGGGAATTTTAAAAAAGATGAATCAATTACAGAGATTAAAATAATTGAAGAAAATGAAAAAATAATTAAATTAAAATTATATATGGAAAATAAACAATTTACTAATGAAAATAATAAAATAATTGAAGAAAATGAAGATAATGACTTAAATTTAAAATTAAGTACTGTAAAAAAGATTATGGTACAAATGCCGACTATGTCAAATATTTGGGAGTTAACCGGTGGCGTACACTGGGCAGGTTTATTCGATATGGAAGGAAATAAACTAATATACTATGAAGATATCGGTCGCCATAATGCGATTGATAAGGTTATTGGATATGCAAAACTAAATAATTTGGACATTTCTAAGTGCATAATCGTTTCAAGTGGAAGACAACCTACGGCAATGGTTAAAAAGGTTATAAACGCAGGCTGTAGGGTCATAATTACAAAATCACCGTCTACAAATCACGGGATAGACCTTGCAAATAAAGAAAAAATAGTATTATTGTGTTTTGCGAGAATTAATAGATTTATGGTTTACAGTGGTTTAGAATATATAAATTTTGAAGAATAAATAATGAATAAAAAATATAATAAACAAAAAAATAAGTAATTGTTTTATTAGTTTATTTTTTATTCTTTTTTATTAGCTATTTTATTTTTTATTAGTTTATTATTTTATTTTAAACTTATTTTCTCATTTTTAGAATTTTCTTTTAATTTAGACTTCCGAACTAATCTCGACAAAGCATAATTAGATAAATCATAATTATTAGCCAATTCCTGAATAGTATGCTTAAATATTACGCTATTACTACCATATTGTAATAGGTATTTTTCCAAAAATGAAACTCTGGAATATGTAATATCAGGGTACTTTTTAGTAATTTCATAAATTGCATTCAAAGCAGAATTTCGAATTATTGTACTCCTCGAACAAGATAACTCCAATAATCTATCAAAATTGCTGGAAATATTATCTCTTCCAGAATTCTGAATACTTGAAATTTTACATACTAAATCCATAGGGTCTAATTCTTCAAAATCAGTGTGTAATGAATTTAAATCTACTTTTTGAGAGGATATCTTTTCCTTTTCAATTATCCTATTTAATTTATCTTTTGAAATTTCTATATTACTTGTTTCCGGGTTAATATCTTGAATATATTCAGAAATTTCTTTTAATTTTACAACCAAGGTAGATTGAGATTCATTATCAATTATTTTCTTAAATTTTTCACGCAAAACTTCGTGTCCGTGTTCTACTTTTTTACCTTTAAATGTACCATAAGTCTTAATTATCTCATTAGTATATTCCCTAATCTCTAAATCAATTGTACCATTATGTAATGCAACTATTGACGACTCAAATTCAGGGTATGCTTCCGAATAGCTTTTTAAGAATATTTTTACACAAACTAATGTTGTAAGTACGACGTGTCTTTCAGGGTCCGCCAATAATCTTCGTATTGGGTTAATCAACGCTTTTTGATTAAAAGATTTATCTTTAATTGCTAATTTTGTAAGCACGTGTATGGAATTAGCTCTAAGTTTAGAGACTTTAGATTTTAGCATTGCATATAATTCTTCTTGCAAAGATTCATCCAACTGTACTTGCTTTAGTGCTTCTGCAATAAGACCATCTTCGAGTAAAGTCCTAAATTTCCTATTTTTTGAAAATATATTTTCAAATATCATTAAACCACCGTATACCAAAGCCTATTGGGAACTTTATAACCTAAAAGGTTAATTTATTGCTCCGTATACTTCACTATCATATTTAGTATATTTCTAATTTCGATATACTTTTCAATATAAATCGCCACATATTATGTATATATAATATGTATGTAATATTAAACATATTATTTAATAGTTAGGTTAGTAAATATAATATATTAAATTTATTATCAAATGTATTATTAGTTTTATTAATTATATTCTTATTAGTTTTATTATTAGTTTTATTACCAATACTATACATAATTTACATAATTTACATAATTTACATAATTAAATAATTGTTAGTAAATTATTTGGCATTAAATATTATAATCCATTTAATCAAATTCTGAGCTATTTGTTGGAGTTATTGAATATTTTAATTCCGAATTCTTTCTCATTAAGTCCATAAAAGATATGCTGTGTAATGGGTTTTTACTTGAGGTCAATATTTTCAAATCTGCGGTACATAAATCTACTGATTCTAATTCTGTTTTTAAAGGAATTGCTCCATATTCCAATAAATTTTGCAATAATTCTTCCTGAATATCGATGCAGTCAGGTAAATTTCCAGAAATCTTTAATAAATATGCGTTAAATACAAGGTCTATACAATCTAAGATGATTAAACCAGCGTTTTGTAATTGTTGGCATAAAAAGGTATAATCTTCTTGAGTAGCCTTTGTAATAAATTTTACTTGGTAGTATTTATGATTTAAAATATTTGTAATTTTTAAATTGTAAAATTCTGTTGAATTACTGTTTGAAAGTATCCTTTTAAAATTTGAAAATGCTTCAAACTCACATACTGCTTTTGTGGAATAGTACTTCGGTACACTTGCCATTTAAACCACCGTCAACGTTTTAATACGCATATTGTTAATATTGAATAAATATAAAAATATATGGGAATATTCTATAATTTATAATTGAAATACTTTGAAATATATTGAAAACTTTAAGAATTAGATTAGTTAGGTTATATTAACTTAAAAAATTAATTATAATAGTGGATTATATGCTTTTAAAGTATATATTATTTATTCTTTAATTTGAATTAAACAGACAATTTAAACATACAATTTAAATGAGTGTTTAAAATTAGATAAAATAATTATAAACCCTTAATTCATCGAAATATAACATAAATAACATAGGTTTAAATAATTTAAAGGCATATGTAATATAAACGATTATAAAAATTACATTGTATTTTTGATGAATAAAATCATCTTTGTTAAAATTATAAAAGATTAATCGTAAATTAACTCTATTTTACAATAAATTATGGGTGAATGTTATGATACCAAAAGGAACCGTTAAAAGAATTATGAAAGAAAACACTGATATGTACGTGTCTACAGAGTCCGTTGTTGCTTTAGTTGATATTCTTCAAGAAATGATTATCACCACAACCAGAATCGCAGAAGAGAACGCTGCAAAGGATAAAAGAAAAACCATTAAAGCAAGAGACATTGAAGAATGTGATGCTGAAAGATTAAAAGAAAAGATATTGCAAGTTTCTGAAAGAACAGAAAAAGTTAATATGTTAGCTAACGAAATATTACACGTTATTGCTTCAGAATTAGAAAGATACTAAATGAAGAATACTATAATATATTAAAAAGATATTAAACGTAATAACTTAAATTAAAATTAAATATTATCTCTAAAATAGTCAAATTAAATATTATCGTAAATATTAGTTAAATACGATTTTAAATTGTTTTTAAAATATAAAATGTAATAATGTTATATTTTATATTTATTCAAATATTAATTTAACATTATCATATTATTTTATTATTTATTATTATTATTATTTTATTCAAATTAATACAATAAATTATGTTATTTTTCATACCATATGCTTAAATATTTTATAAATTATTTTCGTGAGTTGATTGTCCGATTAGGCACTTTATCAAAATTCCCAGGGAATTCGTTATAAGTACACTCCAAACATTTATTTTCTAATAAATCAACATCTTGGTAAATACTTAGTGCATCTTTTCCCAAGTCTGTAATACTGTAATACACCTTTGGCAAATTTTTTTCAATATCTTCAGACCTTTTAGATACTAAACCTTTATAGTATAATTTATTTAAGTCTTCAGATAAATTACCTGTATTTATACCAGTATTTTTTGAGATTTCTCTAAAGTACAGTTCTTTTTCCCGTTCTAAGATGTCCAGTATTTTCCTTACATTCTTTCTTGCCAATAATTTAATCATACATACCAACTTCTATAAATGTTCTCTCCCGAATGTAAGAATATATATACAATTAAACCGTGCTATGCAACTTTTCGTAAGGAGGTAAAACTCGATAAGTTTAAAATATTTAAAAATTAATTGCCCACCTAACTATTAAAGCATATGCACAAGTACAAATGTATATATATCAAAAATTGATATATTATTCTCGAGTGTAAAATTACACTCATTACGTGAGATTGATATACTCCCCATTAGGGGATTTTTTTTCTTTTTTATTTTTTAAGATATAGTTTTATTAATAATTATCTATTTGTGATACCACAATATAAAATTTATTTTAATATATATTAATAATACACTGTTTAAACTTAATAAACATTGTAGACACTTTAGATACTATTAATAAATTTATTAATAAAGTTATTATTAATTTATCGCATCAATAACGTATTTTATACCATTGACTAATTCAAACCTTAGGTACTATAATGATAAAATTATTTATTAAATTATATACGTTATTGAAATATAATGTACTTATTCGTCAAATATCAAATAAGTACATTATATTTCACTTCCCACTATATAATATATTTACCCTATAAGTAAAAATTAAACTAAGGTTAATCCATTAAATAATGTAAAATAAAAAAATGTATTATACAGAATATAAAATTAATCCATAATACAAATATATGTTATAAGTTTAATTAAAAAAATAAAAATATAAATTTATTCATCAATTCTTTGAGTTCTCTTTACAGTAAACGCAAAGAAAGCTGGTAAAACTGCACCTCCTAATATAGCCTCGGTCACAGCTACATCAGGCGCAAGTAAACTACTAAATAAATATGCCAATCCTAAACCGCCTAAACCAGTTAAAACGACACATTTAATTAAATCTTTCTGTATTAATGCCCCAACGTATGACAATAATACCAAAAACATTATAAAAACATCTAATATATTTATAATTCCTATGTTTACCATTTTTTCACGAACTACCCGTTTACATTTAATTAAAAATTATTATTAGTATTATTATTAGTATTATTATTAGTATTATTATTAGTATTATTATTAAATTTATTAATTATTACTTATTACTTATTAAATAGTAATTAATCAGTAAATATTCGTTAATTTGAAATTTCGTCATTATAATTGGCATTTGCAATCGCATGGGCTGAAAAAGGCGACAATATCAAATAAACTAGTGCTAAAAGTGGCTGGTTGAACATAAATAATATAACAATACAAGATATATCTACAATACCCACGATATGAAGTCTTGCATAAACTATATTTTTACTGATATCCCTTTGAGTCCAAAGTTTTATGGAAGCAATTAAAATACCTAAAGAAACCAAAGTTAAAACCAAATTTTGCAAAAAATCCCGTATTAACAAAAAATCGAACATAATAAAATTCACCCAATGAATTAAATATATGATTATTTTAATCTTTCAATTAATACAATATCATATGTCATATTATATATTTATGATGTTTTGATGTTTGATATTTTTAATATTTTAATATTTTAAGATTTTAAAGTATTACATTTAAAGTATTATTTTTACGAATATTTTTAGCATTACTTTTATTTTAATAAAATATAAAGTCAATTTACCCAAATATAGTTAAATATATGCAAATAATTAAATATAATAACTATAATGTATAATTACGAAATATAGAAATATTACTACAATAAGTAAAAAAAATTTAAAAAAATAAATATCAAAAATATCAAAATTAATGATATTATATTTAATATGGTGATTATGATGATTACGGTTATGAAGTTTGGCGGTACGTCTGTAGGCGACGGTAAGAGAATTAAAAATGTATCAAAAATAGTATCAGACAGATTCAAAAGAGGTAATGGTGATAATCATCAAGACCATAATCATATTGTTGTCGTAACCTCGGCAATGACTCAAATTACAAATTCGCTTATAGATATTTCAAAAGAGGCCCTGGACGTCAGGGATATTGCGAGAGTCAATTCTTTCATACAAGACGTGCGGGATAGGCATCATCTGGCAATCTTAGAAGCCATTGAAGACCCTGAAATTCAAGAAGAGACAAGAATTGTTATAGAAAATACACTCGAACAATTGGAAAAAGTATTATTGGGTGTAACTTACTTAGGAGAACTTACCCCTAAATCAAAAGATTTCATACTCTCATTCGGTGAAAGGCTCTGTGCACCTATCTTATGCGGTGCTTTAAAAGACAAAGGAAACAAATCAATATGTCTTACCGGTAGGGAAGCAGGTATTATTACAGATAACAATTTTGGATGTGCGAAAGTAATTGATTTAAGAGTTAAAGGTACAATCACCCCATTATTAGAATTAGGCGTTATTCCTGTGATTACTGGATTCATTGGTGGTACAAAAGAAGAAGAAATCACTACACTCGGTAGAGGTGGGAGTGATTACTCTGCTGCCCTTGTAGGTGCTGGACTTGAAGCTGATATGGTTGAAATCTGGACCGATGTAAGCGGTGTTTTATCTGCTGACCCAAGAACAGTGGAAAAAGTTAAAAAAATACCTAAAATGTCCTACTTAGAAGCAATGGAACTTGCTTACTTTGGTGCTAAGGTGTTGCACCCGAGAACAGTAGAACCGGTTATGGAAAAAGGAATCCCGTTAAAAATTAAAAACACATTTGAACCTGAAAACGAAGGTACCCTTATTAATGGGGATATTGAACCAAGTGATAGACCTATTAAAGCTATTACGACCATTAAAGACGTTATTTTAATTAATATCTTTGGTGGCGGTATGGTAGGCGTAAGTGGCACAGCTGCAAGGATATTTAACGCACTCGGCAGGTCAAATGCAAACGTTATATTAATAACACAAGGTTCTTCTGAAACTAACATTTCAATCGTTATTTACGACGGGGAACTTGAAGCGATTAAATGTGTAAGAGAACTTAAAAAAGAGTTTGACGGTTGCCATTTAATAAAAGATGTAAGCTTTGATAAAGAAGTATGCGTCGTTTCAGCGGTTGGTTCCGATATGAAAGGCTCAAAAGGCATTGCAGGCGATTTATTCACGGCTGTAGCTGAAAGCGGTGCAAATATTAAAATGATTGCACAGGGTTCTTCTGAAACTAACATTTCATTTGTAATCGGTGAAAAAGACCTCGAAAATTGCTTGAAAAAATTACACAAAACATTTATCGAAGATGTAAATTAATCGATTAGTAAGTGTTAATTAATACTTAGCAATAATTATTAATTGATTAATTAATTAGTTATTTTTTCAAAATTTAGTATTTTTCTTTTCTTTTTCTTTTTTAATAAACTATAATAGAGTATTAAAAATGTTATTACAAATGTTATTAAAAATATTATTACAATTTAATACATCTATTAATAGATAAATTTATATGTACAAATATATAAAATTATAATATAATTTGAAGCGATAATATGATTTTAGGAATTAATGACGGGCATAATTCGAGCATTTCATTGTTTAATGATGGAAAAACTAAGAATAATCGAATAGAATATGCCATAAGCGAAGAAAGGATTACCCGAATAAAAAATATTCGAGGATTTCCCAAAAATTCAATAAATGCAATATTAAACTATTATGAAACTGAAATAACTGATAAAAAAAATAATTTTGATTTAATAACCGTCGGGGGCAAATTTAGAAAAAATAACCGGTTAAACAAATTAAAAGAATTTTCGGACAATCAAAACGCTCCATTATTATATTTTGACCATCATTTATGCCATACTTCATTATATAAACTAAATTATGACTTTAAAAAAGGAAAAGAATATATGGTTATTACACTTGACGGTGCGGGCGATGGTTTATCTTCTACCGTGTCAATTGCAAAAAATAACAAAATAGATACGATTGCTCAAAGTGATAATATCAACTCCATAGGGGATATTTACGCTTCTTTTACTGAATTATTGGGTTTTAAACCTATGGAAGATGAAGGTAAAGTAATGGGTTTAGCAGGCTATCAAATGGATTCCGAACATAACGAAACGTATGAAAAAATTCTTTCAAACGTTGAAAATAAGATTATTGGATACAATACTAAAACTAAGACTTTTAAAAATTATTTGGGCGTAATAGGTAATCAATCAACCAAAGAATTAGAAAAATTGTTTAAACTGCAAGGCATTTGCAATTTTAAAAATATGGATTTGAATAATAAAGTAATTATTTCAAAGATTATTCAAAGAAAATTGGAAGAAACTGTTAAATTAATGGTTGAAAACTTCGTAAAAGAGACGGGTATTAGTGATATCGTGCTTTCAGGCGGTGTTGCTCAAAATGTTAAGCTAAATATGGAAATAAGCGATATGGATTGTGTAAATTCTGTATATGTGCCCCCTTTTCCATCTGATGAAGGTTTGAGTATTGGTTCTTGCATATTAGCATCTTCAATTCATAATAAATCGGATATTGGACTTCAAAATACCTATTTGGGTAATGATATTGAAAATTCTAAAATTGATAATAACAATATTTATGAAAATAATATTAATAATATTAATAATAATAATAATATTAGTATTAATAATCTATCTAAATTCAAAATTACAAATTTAGAAGAAAATGAAATACCTGATGTTATTGCTAATTTATTAATGAATAATAAAATAATTTGCGTTTGTAGGGGTCGTATGGAATTTGGACCTCGTGCTTTAGGGAATAGGAGCATTATAGCGTTGCCAACCCGTGAAAATGCTCAAAAAATTAATCGATTACTTAATAGGTATGAACATATGCCTTATGCACCAACCATATTATGGGAATACGCCTCGGAATATGTAAAAAACCCATTTTATAGCCCACATATGGCGTTTTTGTTTAAAACCAAGGATAATTATGATAATAAATCGAATATAAATGGCGTTATACATCAAGATGGTACTACAAGACCTCAAATGTTAAAAAAAGAATATAATACAACGTATTACGAAATTATTCGGTCATTAGGAGATAATTTTAGTTCAAATTCTCAATCTTGTTATTCAGTGCTAAATACAAGTTTTAACCTACACGGCGAACCTATTGTTTGCAGTTTAGACGATGCAGTTCACTCTTTTGTAGGCGATGCTTTACTATTAGGTAATTTATTAATTGAAAAATTGTAAATAATATTATAAAAATAAATCTAAAAATAAGCTAAGTACCATACATAAAATATACGTAAAATATACGTAAAATATATGAAATAAGTAAAATAAGTAAAATATATTAGTGAATTTAAAAGTAGGGATATTATGAAAAATTCAAAAAAAGTAGTTGTATTCGACACAACTTTGAGAGATGGAGAACAAACACCTTCTATATCGATAACACCCAGTAATAAGTTAGAAATAGCTATGGAACTTGACAAATTGGGCGTTAATATTATCGAAGCAGGTAGTCCCATAACTTCAAAAGGTGAAAGAGAAGCAATAAAACAGATTATAAATCAAAAATTAAACGCTGAAATATGTTCATTTGTTAGAGCCTTACCTTTAGATATTGATAAAGCCTTAGAATGTAATGTCGATAGCGTACATATTGTAATCCCTACGTCAGAAATTCATATGAAGTATAAAATGAAGAAATCCAAAGAGGAAATAGTTGAATCGGCTTTAAATTCAATAGAATATGCCAAAGAACACGGTTTAATTGTAGAACTTTCTGCGGAAGATGCTACAAGAAGCGAATCAGACTTTTTAATAGAGTTGTTTAAGACTGCTGAGGAGTATAAAATCGATAGGGCGTGTATATGCGATACTGTGGGGATACTTACCCCCGATAAATCAAGTTTATTGGTTAAAAAAATTGTTGAAAATATTAAAACACCTCTTTCTATACATTGTCATAATGATTTCGGTATGGCTACGGCTAATACTGTGGCAGGAATAAACGCAGGTGCAAAAGAGTGCCACGTAACGGTTAATGGACTTGGCGAGCGTGCGGGAAACGCACCCATTGATGAAGTTGTAATGACACTCGATAAGTTGTATGGCATAAAATCAGATATTAATCACAGTCAATTATCTAAAACTTCTCGTTTAATATCCAAACTTGTAAAAGTACCCATTCCAGCTAATAAATCAATAGTTGGGGAAAATGCGTTTTCTCACGAAGCGGGCATACACGTTGACGGCTTAATTAAAAATACAAGTACATATGAACCGATATTGCCTGAAGAAGTAGGCAATAATAGAAAAATAATTCTTGGAAAGCATAGTGGTAAGTCTGCTTTAAAATACAAGCTTAGTTTAATGAATATTGGGTTAAATAATAAAGAATTTAATCAGGTATATGACAAAGTAAAAGCTTACGGTGATTTGGGTAAATACATATCAGATATAGACTTAAAAACAATAATCAGTGAAATTAAAGGCGTTAATATTGCCAAAAAGGTTTATTTAGATGAATTAACAGTCATATCCGGTAATAAAATAACACCTCTTGCATCTATAAATTTGAAATTTGCGGAAGATTATAATCCAAATGGAACTTTTAAAGTTGATAATCCCATAAATATTGGAAAATCGACAGATGTTCGTAAAAAAGGAGACGATAGAAAGATATCAAAAGAAATTAAACTTGATAATATCCGAGAAGCTGCTTACGGGGTTGGTCCGGTAGATGCTGCAATTAACGCCGTTAGAAAAGCATTGACTGGTGTTGCAGATATAGAACTTGAAGATTATACTGTAAAAGCTGTAAGTAGTGGTACTGACGCCTTAATCGAAGTAATTGTTAATTTAAGACGTGGTAATGAAGTAGTTCAGGTTAAAAAAGCTCATTCCGATATTATTGAGGCATCTGTTGAGGCGCTTATGGACGGAATTAATTTATTGCTATAATATTTTATTTTTATTATTCTTTTATATTTTATTTTTTATTTTTTATTCTTCATTTTCATTATATTATACATATTTGTTTTTATAAATCAGTAAATTTAAAAATAATGGCAAATATAATATCTATAATATTAAAATGATAATAAGCATACTATTATTATTACTATTATTATTACTATTATTAATAAAATTTAATTAAGAAAAAACTCGTGAAAAAATGTCCAAATTAATATCTGTCGAAGAATACGCCATATATATTTATAATATAGAAATTACAGATGATAAACCCAATAAAAACTGTAATTTATTAAAATATAAGTTATCGGAGTATAAAAACAGTGATACAAAAATAATCAAGTTTCGACCTACTAATTACGATATGGACAACGAAATATGGAAATTATTTGACAAATTGTACGATATAATAGATAATGAAGAAACAATTTACTTAAAACTGTCAAATAAGGATAATTTAATTCCAATATTGGTTATTACAATAATTAATTATTTAAAAGTTGTAAAAAATATAAAAATTGGATGTATTAGTTATGAAGACAGCAAATCAAATTTAAAACCAGTTTTTGATATTACAAGCCTTGATATAATACTTTCTTGGACAAAAGCGATTGATAAGTTTGTTCATAATGGGGATTCCAAAGAAATACACGAATTAGCTGAAAAAAGAGGCAATATGATATCTAAAATATCTCACGGCGAAAATAAGTATGGTTCTTATTTGCGTAGCTTTGGCAATAATATTGAAAATTTTACGGAACATATTCAAAGTTCACGAGGTTATGAGATTGATACATTTCAATATGATAAATTAAAATACTATATCGAAGAGGTTAAACTTGGGAGCCCCCTGCCTCCTATGAAACCACTATTAGATATGATATTGGATAAAATAGAAGATTTTAGCACTGAAAACTTGTATAATGGACTAAATGCGGTTAAATGGTGTATAGATAACAATTTAACACAGCAAGGTTATACATTATTGCGAGAAAACATTATAAATATTATTATTTATCAAATTGTGTATCATTTGGACATTGAAAATTTTACAATTGAAGATTTGAAAAATTCAAATATCCGGGAAGCTATTGAAGATGCTTTGATATATAAGTTTATAATGGAGCATAATTTAGAAAATAATAGGGATACAGAAGTGTATACTTTTATTAAATATGTTAATGATGGTGAAAATAATATTAAAAACGATATTAAAAATAATATTGTTTATAAATTAGATGTTAAAGAAATTTCAAAATCGATTGATTCAAAAATTTGTAATATTTATAAAAGTGTTTCAGATTTGCGAAATGATATAAATCACGCTGGATATAAAATAAATCATATACAAAATCCGCAAAAATTTAAGGATAATTTAGAAAGACATTATATTCAGCTACTTGACTACATATACAATACAAATAATACTAAACGGAATAAATAGGGGGATTTTATGGTTAGATTGTTTAGAAGTACGATGAAAGACAAAAATTTAAGAGAAGAATATCTTAAGGGTAATAAATATCTTGATGAAAAAATTGGGGAAGAATCAGAAACTAAAACAAGTGATAATACTACAAAAGAAACAAATAATACCGTAAAAGAATTATTCACTCATTTGGTAGAAGAAGATGAGCACGATAAAAAAATGAGGGAAAGATTAGGAATTAAAAAACCTGCTGAACAGAGCTATATTGAGCGAAACTTTGAAGCTGCCCTTTGGAATTCTCGTTATATTGTAATTTTATCGGTAATTTTTGGGATAATAAGCGCAATATCTTTATTCTTGGCAGGTTCTTATGAAGTAATTCATACCGTGATAGAAATAACATCTGATAAAATTATTACACTTGAAGAACTACATAATGGATTATTAATGGGTATAATTGGCTCAATTGACCTTTATTTAATAGGATTAGTATTGTTAATCTTTAGTTTTGGTATTTATGAACTTTTTGTTTCTAAAATAGATATCGCTTGGGAAGATGGAAAGGCTAAAAACATTTTGGAAGTCTTCAGTTTAGAGGAGTTAAAAGCTAAAATCTTAAAAGTTATTATTATGGTGTTAATAGTAAGCTTATTCCAAAAAGTGCTTGTAATGGAAATACTTACCACTTTTGACGTGTTTTTAATCGCTATTGCAATATTGGTGCTTTCAATAAGTGCTTATTATATTCATAAATAAAAATTAAATAAATTTAATTATCTAATTATCTAATTATTTAATTATTTAATTATTATGTATTCAAGCAGTTAATTATTAGTTAATCACGAATATAAAATAAATGACTCTTGCAATTGCAATCAGAACAACCAAAACCTTCTATAAATTCCATATTCTGATTTTTAAGCATTTTTTTCGCAAAATTACATTCTTCAGGGCTTTCTACGATATAAACTTCTTTAACATTTCCATATTCTAATAAATAATCAATATGCCAATGATTATTTTTATCTTCACTATTTGAAAGATGTCTATTGACCCTATTATATAAATTTAAGGAGTTTCCCATTGCAGAACCGATATAATAATAATCTCCTTTTCTAAATTTAATTTCCTTGCCTTTTTTACCAATTTTTATTTTTTTAGGAGATTTTAAATTAATTTTTAAAACATATGTTCCTTTTGCTTTTGGTATTTTTGTTTTAGAAACCTTTTTAAAGCTTAATTGATTTAAACTATCTTTTAAAGTATTTAATTTTGAATAATGTGGGCAAATGGATTTAATTTCTTCATAGCATAAATTACATTTTGGTGTAGGGCTACAAACATCTTGCCCGTAAACTACAAGACTGTTGTTTATCGATTTCCAGTATTTTTTAGGTAGTTTTTTTCTAAGTTCCTGCTCTGTTTCCTCGGGAAAATCCGTACTTACGTAATTCCATCTGTTGCAAATCCTATGGACGTGTGTATCTACACAAATTGCATAATTATCAAATGCAAGACTTACAACTAAATTTGCGGTTTTTCTACCGACTCCCGCCAATTTAACTAATTCTTCCACAGTGTTTGGAACTTTATTATTATAATCTTCCTTTAATTGAGTTCCCAACTTTTTTAAATTCTTTGATTTAGTTTTATAGAAACCTGCCGGGTGTACTATTTCTTCAAGCTCCGTTATATCGATATTTATTAAATCTTCAGGTGTTTTAATTCTATCAAATATCTTTTTTGAAACTTTTGCTGTTGTTTCATCTTTCGTTCGTGCACTTATTACTGTGGAAAGTAATATTTTAAAAGCTCTTTGGTTTAAATCCTCTTTATTGTGGAGCAATTTATTAACAACAGCTTCTTTATTCGTATTTTCCCTTAAAAAGTTTAAAAATTTAATAAAGTTTTCATCATTTGCGTTATTCTTATTCATAATATGCAAACCTATTTTAATTTTTTTATTATTCTTCTTATTTTATTATTATTTTATTATTCTTCTTATTTTATTATTATTTTATTATTCTTTATTTCTTTTTTTAAAGGAATTTGAACAAATTAAACCTGCAAAACTACCTGCCCCAAATCCATTATCTATATTAACTACTGCAATACCGGGACTACAAGAATGCAACATCGTTAAAAGGGCGGTGTATTTTATGCCATAACCTACAGAGGTAGGTACTGCAATTACTGGCACATCTACGAGTGATGATACAACTGAGGGAAGTGCTCCCTCCATACCTGCAATAGCAATTATACAATCTACTTCTTCAATAATCATCTGTTTTAATGGATTTAAAAGTCTGTGAATACCTGCAACACCTACATCATACATTTGAATTACTTCACAGTTCATTAACTCTAAAGTAATCTTTGCTTCTTCCGCTATTGGTATATCTGAAGTACCGCCCGCCAATATTCCAACCTTTCCAATTTTTTCAGTTTTTTGCATTTCTTTTGCATAATCCTTGTTCATTAAATAGATATACCTTGCACGCTTATTTATCACAATATTACAGGTTTCAAGTTCTTTTGATTCAGTTGTATTGATTAATATTTTGTCTTCAATCATTTTTTTTAGATTATTTATATTTTCTGATTTCAAATCTTCGTTTTTTAAACGTGTTGCAAAAGCATAATTATTTTTTAAATACATTTTTACGAGGAAATTAATTGTATCTTCAATATCTTTGCCTTCTGCATATATTACTTCTGGAACGCCTGTTCTATATTTCCTGTTTGTATCTAAATTAGTTATTAAACCCGTTGTTCCGTCTGCAATATCCTCAATATAAGACAGTTTTAAAAGTTTTTCTACATCCTTCTCAGATATTTTGCCTTCTTTATAGTTTTTTAAAATATTTTTAAAGTTTGAATCCATGAGTTCCACCAAAATATCTTTATTTTAATAATTTTAATATGTTAGATTTGTTTTATCAATAATTTATTAATTCTATGTCGTTTAATCCAAAACATATTAACTAATTATAAATAGTTTAAATTACAATATTTACAATATAATATATTAACTTAGAATTTTAACTTTTATAAATCCGTCATATATCAATATCAAACGATTAACTTAACAATTGACTATGTGATAAATATGATAAAAAAGTATTTTAAATTAACTATACCATTATTAATTTTGTTGGTTATTGTTGCTTTTGGAGTTAAAATATTTGGCGAATGGTCATATAGTGATAAATATGACGACGTTAAGCAAAAAATAAATAATACCTCTAACGAAGCAAATAAATACGTCGATATGGCAAACAAAACGTACGAATTATCTAAAAAAACCATAGATTCTGCAGGTAATCTATCAAATGGCGATAGTGTAAGTTCTACGTTAACTAATATCACAGATACAGTCTCTAAATCGGGTAGTATCCTTGATAAAGTCGATGATAATTTAGATAGTATCGATACTCAAATGGATAAGATGTTAGAGGTTAGTAATGCAGTTAAAGAAGGTAAAGACGTTAAATCATTGGATACAAGTTATTTAGATTCTGAAAATTTAGGTGTGGGGATATATAATAATCCAAATTCGACTACTGAAACTACATATGCCGATGAAAATGAGAATGGTATTTTAGAAGAGGAAGAATCCAACATATCCATTATTAAAGATTCTTATACAAATAATGAATATATCTATTCAAATAATTTAGAGAATATATCGGAAATAAATGGTTCTAAAAACATATATTACATTTATGAAGATGAAATAATTGAAAATATTGATTTTTAAATTACATATCTAATAATAATAATAATAATAATTATATGTACACAATTACTTGTTTTTAAAAAATATAAAGTAAAATATAAAGTAAAATATAAAAAATAATAAAATAAATTTATGATTATTTAATCATTGTCATTTTCTGCATCTTCTTTTTCAAGTTTTTCAGCTAATTTCTTTTTTTGTCTTTTCTTGTACAAATAATATATTATAACCAATAGTACTATTGCCAAAATTCCCAAATATATCAACATATTTGAATCTTCGTCCGATTTAGCTGGTATATCTACTGTAAACTCTTCATTTATCATATATTCTTCGTGGTATCTATCAAAATAAGTAATTTCAAGGTTTACAGGTAATTTACCTCCTGCACCGGAATTAAACGTCCCTATTTCAAATATTCCACTATCAGAATCATCTTCCTCTAAATCGCCTATATAACTTATGTATTCTTTTGATAAATTAGGGCTTGTCAAGGTCATTACGCAATGACTTAAATCTGATGAGCCACGATTTGCTAATGCGAAAGATAGCTCATAACCTGTTGTAATGGATTTAACTTCTTCTACATAGACATAAGGCTGATTTTTATAAATTATATCTTTTACTTCAAGGTTTACGGGCATTTCTGTACTATAACTTACCCCATCTTCCCCTATCCAGCTTAAAGTTGCATCTATTGGGTAAACCCCGGGGCTTGTACCAGGTATTGAATTTGTATTAATCTCAATACTATTAGAATCTGATGCTTTTAAAAGACCGATATAATAAGTTGTAGGGCCTACAATATTTACATTTTCAGAGCCCGAAAAAGAAACTGAGAGATATTTCGCATTTCCAGTCCCTTTATTATGTACATTTAAAGATATTGATTTAGTTTCAGATGGTTCTATTTCACATTTGCTTAACAAATCCATTTCAAATTTTGCGACACCATAAATTGGCAAGTAGTATGTTTTACCTAATTCTTGCGTTGATTCATAATCATCGTCATATCTAATTGCATTTACATTTATTGTAATAGGGTATTCTCCAGAAGGGGCATTTTCATCTACGTGCACTTTAAAATGAACGATATCTGATTCGCCTTCATTTAAATGAGATAAAGTCGCTGTTCCGATGATTGAATTAACTTGTTTGGTTTCAAAAGGATATTTGGGCGATAATTCAACTTCAATATTCTTTAATTCCTTATCGGTATCATCGTTGGTTATTTTAATCCAAATATCTACGTCATCTCCAGGGTGTATAATTGTCGGTGCGGACGTATTTAATCTACTCATATCTACAGTGTACTGCGGATTGTCCATCTGTATTGCACTTGTTGAATTCATAAATAATAAAAGTAATAAAATCATTAATAGTAATAAAAAATTTATATGGGACGAATTTTTCGAATTTTTCGAATTTTCTTGAACTTTTCGAAATTTTATGCTGGATTTTATCATATTTTCACTCAATTAATTTTATTATGATTTTTTTAATGAATAAATACATTATTATAAATTAGTTAAAAATACGAATATAATTTATGAATATTCTAATTTAACGATACATTACTATCCTAATTTTATACATATTATTATTTTATTAAACACCATATATTAATATTACAATTTTGATTATTATGAAAATTATATAATACATATAATTCATAATTGTATATGTCGATTTAATAGATACATAATACAATATTACAGTATTATAAAAATTACAGTATTATAAATATTAAAGCAGTTTCTTGGTGTCTTTATGAAATTGAAAGATATTATTTATTTTTCTGGGCGTAATATGGTTCAAAAAAGGACTCAAAGCCTATTAACAATTATAGGTATTGTTATTGGCATAATGGCCATTGTTAGTTTAATATCTCTCGGTTATGGTGTTCAAAACTACATACAAGATAGTATTACAAGTGTGGGTGCAAACATAGTATCTGTTTACTCTAAAGGACTTGGTGCAAGTGGTACAGTAGTTGAATTTGACAAAAACGATGTAAAAGTTGTAGAAAAAGTGCGGGGCGTAGACTCGGTGATGTATGGCTCGCTGAAAGGGGCGAATGTGGAATTTAAAAAAGGAGAAGAACAATTTTTAACGATTAATGGTGTTGAACCTTCTCAATATACGACAATATATTCCGAAGCCCTAAAATATGAGTTAGAAAGTGGTAGGTGGTTAAAAGAGACTGACAAATCAGCTTGCATTATAGGTAATGGGGTAGCTTATGATACTTATGAAAGAGATGTGAAAGTAGGGGATAAATTACTAATTGCAGATAAAAAATATAAAGTAGTTGGAATATTGGAAGAAGTTGGAGACCCCGGGGAAGCTAAAACCATAGTAATACCCATGGAATCAAGTTCACTATTTGATGATGAGGAATATCAGTATATGATAGCATATGTTAAAGATGTTGACGAAGTTGAACGAGTGGCGGAAGATATGAGGGAAAACCTTGAAGATGAAAGACACGAAGATGATTTTGAAGTATATACGGCTCAAAACATTGCTGAACAGGTGTCTAATATTTTTGGGGTTTTCACGTTATTCTTGGTTGGTGTAGCAAGTATCTCCTTAATTGTTGGTGCAGTGGGTATTTCTAACACTATGCATATGAGTATCTTAGAACGTAGAAAAGATATAGGTATTTTAAAAGCAATAGGTGCTGAAAACAGTACAATATTAAAAATATTCGTTGTAGAAGCTGGTTTCCTTGGATTGGTAGGAGGTATTGCAGGTACTATATTAGGAATTATTATTGCGAAAATTGCGGAATATCTTGCTTCAGGAGCTGGTTATGGGTATATTAAAGCTTGGATAACCCCTGAATTAATATTGAGTGTTCTTGCATTTTCATTTATTGTAGGGATATTGAGTGGATACTTCCCTTCAAGAAGTGGGGCTAAATTAGACCCTATTGAAACATTACGTGGTGATTAATAAACTAATTACCATAATATGTCTTTTTATTATTATTTTATTATTTTATTATTTTAGTATTTTCTTATTATTTTTATTAGGTTATTATTTTATTAGGTTATTATTTTATTAGGTTATTATTTTATTAGGTTATTATTTTATTAGGTTATTATTTTATTAGGTTATT